>CAYVBN010000347.1:0-6388 GCA_964449645.1 uncultured Hyphomicrobiales bacterium | reverse complement strand
GCCCGCTCGCACATCGAACGCCTGCTCGACGACGTGCCGCCCGGCTGCGCGCTGGTCACCGTTCTCGACGGCCATCCGGCGACGCTCGCCTGGCTCGGCGCGGTCAACGGCCACCGCACGCGCTCGCTCGGCGTCGAGCATTTCGGCCAGTCGGGATCGATCCCCGACCTCTATCGCCACTACGGCATCGACGCGAACGCGATCATTTCCGCCGCGCAGGCGATCGCGCCCGGCCGTCCGATCCGACATCTGCGGGAGCTGAAGTCGGCGTCGTAAGAAACCGGCGCCGATTTTGAATCGAGCGTGGCCTTGTCTGAAAACCGGCATTCGTTTCTCGGGATCACGCTCTGATTAAACCGTCGCGCCTTTCGCCTTCGGACGGCGAAGGTGTTCGTCGAGCCGCGGCATGATCTCGACGAAATTGCAGGGGCGGTAACGGTAGTCGAGCTGGTGGAGAAGGATCTCGTCCCAGGCATCCTTGCATGCGCCGGGCGAGCCCGGCAGACAAAAGATATAGGTTGCGCCCGCGACGCCTGCGGTCGCGCGCGTCTGAATCGCCGACGTGCCGATCTTGCCGAAGCTCACCATCAGAAACAGGGTCGCGAAACCGTCCATGCGTTTCTCGAACAGCGGCTCGAGCGCTTCGGGCGTCACGTCGCGGCCGGTGAAGCCGGTGCCGCCCGTGGTGATCACCACATCGATGGCCGGATCGGCAATCCAGGCGCGCACGCGCGCGCGGATCGCCTCGACGTCGTCGGTCACGATGGCGCGATCTGCGAGCACATGCCCGGCGGCGACGACACGCTCGGCGAGCGTGGCGCCGGACTTGTCGTCGGCAAGCTCGCGCGTATCCGAGACGGTCAGAACCGCGATCTTGAGCGGTACGAATTGTCGGGTCTGGTCGATTCCGGGCATGGCTTTTAGCTGAGCAGTGACCGGCCGCGGCCGGGTTGCGCGGCAGATTCGGTCATAAGCCGGACCTGCGCAAGGCCATGGAATCCGTGGTGCACCCGATCAGAGCTGCGCGTCGGAGAAGGTGTTGCAGGCGCCGATCGTCCCCTGCTGCAGCCCGGTGCGGAACCAGCGCACGCGCTGCGCCGACGAGCCATGCGTGAAGGCATCCGGCACGACGTAGCCCTGTCGCTGCTTCTGCAGACGATCGTCGCCGATCGCCGATGCGGTCTGCAGCGCGGCTTCGACGTCGCCCGGTTCGATCAGCTTCCAGCGCTGATCGGAGTGATTGGCCCATACGCCGGCCAGACAGTCGGCCTGCAGCTCGACCCGCACCTGCAGATGATTGGCCTGCGCCTTGTCGACGATGCGCTGCTGGCGCTGCACCTTCGGCAGAATCCCGAGCAGGTTCTGCACGTGATGGCCGACCTCGTGCGTGATCACGTAGGCCTGCGCGAACTGACAGGCGCGGCCTTCGCAGCCGCGAAAGCGCGTCTGCAGGTCGCGGAAGAACGACGTGTCGAGATAGATCTTCTGATCGGACGGGCAGTAGAACGGGCCCATGGCGCTCTGCGCGAATCCGCAGGCCGAGCTCGTCGCGCCGGAGAACATGACGAGATGCGGCGGCCGATAGGTCTGGCCGGCCTTGGCGAAGATATCCTTCCATTCAGCATCGGCGCTGCCGAGGATCGCCGAGACGAACTGGCCCGTCTGGTCGGTCGGCGTTCCGGTGCGGCCGCGACTCTCCTGATAAGGCTGCTCGTACTGGTCGCCGCGGTTGCCGATCATTTCGGCGCCGCCGATGAGCAGCCGCGGATCGATGCCCAACGCCCAGCCGATCAGGCCGAGCACCACGATCGTGCCGATCCCGAGTCCGCCCGTGCGAACCGGTCCGCCGAATCCGCCGCCGAAGCCTCCGCCGTCGTCGCCACGGCGGTCCTCGATGTTGTCGCTTCGCGGAAGTTCGTCCCAGCGCATCGCTTCGCTCCCCTTGTGCGGGCCATTTACGCCCAGAGCGGTTTGGCCGTCCATCGCGGCGGCACCATGGCACCGCCTGCTCCGACACCTTCATGCATATGGCTCCCCCAACTTCACGCCGCCAGAGCGAACACGCAAGCGGTTAAGCCGTTTTTTACTTTAGGCGGCGAAGATGCCGGCCAGTCGGTTGTAGGTCCCGCGTCGCCGACCGCGTCAGCTGAGTCAGAGTTCTGAGTCATGGCTGTGTCGCGTCGCGGGGCGCTCGTTCGAGCGCCCCGCTTGACTCCCGAGTCTCCCTCCTCCCGCGTCGTCCTTGGCGATTGCGTTGCCGAAATATCGAAGCTGCCGGCCGAATCCGTCGACCTCGTGTTCGCGGATCCGCCGTATAACTTGCAATTGCAGGGCGATCTCAAACGCCCCGACGATTCGCGCGTCGATGCGGTCGACGACGCGTGGGACAAGTTCGCGAGCTTTTCCGCCTACGACGATTTCACGCGCGCGTGGCTGCTCGCCTGCCGCCGCGTGATGAAACCGTCGGCGACGCTGTGGGTCATCGGCTCCTATCACAACATCTTCCGCGTCGGCACGCTGCTGCAGGATCTCGGATTCTGGATTCTCAACGACGTGGTGTGGCGCAAGTCGAACCCGATGCCGAATTTCCGCGGCCGTCGCTTCACCAACGCGCACGAGACGCTGATCTGGGCGGCCCGCGATCCGGACGCCAAAGGCTACACGTTCAATTACGAAGCGCTGAAGGCCGGCAACGACGACGTGCAGGTGCGCTCCGACTGGACCTTGCCGCTGTGCACGGGCGAAGAGCGCCTGAAAGGCCGGGACGGCAAGAAGCTGCATCCGACCCAGAAACCGGAAGCGCTGCTCGCGCGCGTCATCCTCGCCTCCTCGCGGCCCGACGACCTCATCATCGATCCCTTCTGCGGCACCGGGACGACCGGCGCCGTCGCGCGCCGGCTCGGACGACGCTTCATCGGTTTCGAACGCGAGCGCGCCTATCTCGAAGCGGCCGAACGACGAATCGCACAGGTCGAGCCGCTGCCGCACGAGACGCTGGCGTCGTTCATGACCGCGCGCGAAGCTCCACGCGTGCCGTTCTCGATGTTGATCGAGCGCGGCCTCATCTCGCCCGGCGCCAAGCTGGTCGACGCCAAGCGCCGGCACCACGCGCTGGTGCGGGCGGACGGCGCCGTGGCGCTCGGCGAAAGCGTCGGCTCCATTCATCGCATCGGCGCGCTGGCGCAAGGTCTCGACGCCTGCAACGGCTGGACCTTCTGGCATCTCGAGACGCGCCGCGGGCTCGTCTCGATCGACGCGCTGCGCGCCGAAGTGCGCGCCGACATGCGCGCGGCGTGAACCGAAAGAGCAGGCCCCGGCTCCCGCGTCAATCCGCGCTGCAGATCCGGGCCCCACTCCCCTAAATTCTTCACTCGTGGGAATGTATGAGCGTGTAGGGCGCAATAGCGTGAGCGTATTGCGCCAGCTTCGATGCTCGGCGCAATACGTCTTCGGCTATTGCGCCCTACGATTTCGGTTCACGCTTAAAACTCCGAAAATTTCGTGAGACCGGCGCGTCCAACGCGTGCGCCACGACCTTGCGCATGAGGTTCGGCAACGCCTCATCGCCGACCGTCGCGAGCGCAACCCACCGCATGCCCTCCGGCGCCGGCGTGTCGGCAGCGACCTCGCTCGCATAGACGACGAGTTCCAACGGGAAATGCGTGAACACGTGCGTGACCGCGCCCGCAACGCGGCGCCAGACCGGAGCGGCGTCCAATCGCGGCGCGGCGGCGAGCGCCTCCTGTTGCGCGAAGTCGTGCGTCCATGCGCTGGTCGGCACTTCCGTCATGCCGCCGAGCAGCCCCTTTTCGGGCCGCGTGCGCACCAGGAGCTCGGCGCCGGCGCGAACAGCCACGAAGGCCGCGCCGCGCCGCAGCTTCCCCTTCGGCTTCGCCGCCTTGCGCGGAAACGTCTCGGCATCGCGGCGCGCCCGCGCCGCGCAGTCCCGGTCGATCGGGCACAGGGCGCAGGCCGGCTTCTTCGGCGTGCAGATGGTCGCGCCGAGATCCATCATCGCCTGCGCGACGTCCCCGGCGCGCCGCTCCGGCGCGAGCGTGCTGGCGAGGCGCCGGATCGTGTCCTTCGCGCCCGGCAGTTCCTCCTCGACGGCGAAGAGCCGGCTCACGACCCGCTCGATATTGCCGTCAACCGGCATGGTCGGCAGATCGAATGCGATCGCCGCAATGGCGGATGCCGTGTAGGGACCGACGCCCGGCAAGGCCCGCAGTTCGTCCTCGCTCGCCGGAAAGCGGCCGCCGTGGCGCTCGGCGACGGCTTTGGCGCAGGCGTGCAGGTTGCGCGCGCGGGCATAGTAGCCGAGGCCGGCCCACAGCCTCAGAACGTCGTCGAGCGGCGCCGCCGCAAGGTCCTCAATTGTGGGCCAGCGGGCAAGAAAGCGCGCGAAATAAGGTGCGACCGCCTTCACGGTCGTCTGCTGCAGCATGATCTCCGACAGCCACACCCGATAGGGATCGGCGCGCTCGCCGGGCGCGGCGCGCCACGGCAGATGGCGGCGATGGCGATCGTACCAGCGCAGCAGGTCGGCGACGCGGGCGTGGAGTTCTCCACCGCGCTTCGCCGTGCGCTTACCGGCCGTCCGATCGGCTGCTAGACTCATGCCCGATCGATGGCAGAGCACCCGCGCCCGAACAAGCCCGGAAGACTCCCCGGCCGACCGCTCGGCGACCTGCTCGGGCGGTGCCTGGGCGACGTGTTCGCGCGCCAGGGCTTTGCCTCGCGCGACATCGTCACCCACTGGGCGGAGATCGTCGGCTCGGACATCGCGACCTACTGCGAGCCGCTCAAGATCCAATGGCCGCGCAACCCGGACGTCGACACGGCCGCACCCGGCACGCTGGTGCTGCGGGTCGAAGGTCCCGAGGCGATCGAGATCCAGCACCTCTCCGGCGTGATCCTCGACCGGGTCAACCGGTTCTTCGGCTGGCAGGCGGTCACCCGCCTCGCCCTGCGCCAGGCGCCGCTGGCGCGGCGCACAAAGCTGCGCACCCGGCCGGTCCTGGACGAGGACGCCGCCCGCCAAGTCGCGGCCTCTCTGACCGACATCCAGGACCCGCCGCTGCGGGAGGCGCTCGGCCGCCTGGGCGCCGCGATCAAACGAACGTGACCCGCCCGGCCTATCGGACTTACGGGCGAACGTTGCCACATTTCGGCTTTCACGCTAGGCACGAGCCGAACCATCCAGCCTCACAACTGCGAGTAGACCCTGTGATCCTGACTCGTCGCGATTTCGTCATTGGCGTCAGCGCGTTCGCCCTCGCCGGCGGAGCGGTGGCAGGGTTCGCAGCGCCCGCCCTGGCCGACAATGTAAGCGTCTCGGACCTCATGCAGCCGGGCCCGCTCGGTGACGAGAGCCTCGGGCCCGAGAACGCCCCGGTCACCATCGTCGAATACGCCTCGATGACCTGCCCGCACTGCGCGCATTTCAGCGAAGAGACCTTTCCCAAGCTGAAGGAGCGCTACATCGATACCGGCAAGGTCCGCTTCATCTTCCGCGAGTTCCCGTTCGATCCGCTGGCGGCGGGGGCCTTCATGCTCGCGCGCTGCGCCGGGACGGGCAAATACTTCCCGATGATCGAGACACTGTTCCAGAAACAGTCGACCTGGGCGGTGCAGAAGCCGCTCGAGCCGCTCAAGGCGCTCGCCAAGCAGGCCGGGTTCACCGACCAGAGTTTCGAGGCCTGCCTGTCGAATCAGAAGGTGCTCGACGGCATCGAATGGGTGCGCAATCGTGCCGCCGACAAGTTCAAGGTCGATTCGACCCCCACCTTCTTCATCAATGGCGAGCGCCACAAGGGCGACATGTCGATCGAGGAAATGGCCAAGCTGATCGACCCCTATCTCAAGAGCTGACAACGGTTTTTCCCGGCTTCGCCGCACGCCCGAGGCGCCCTCCCGCGACCGTCGCCCACAGCAAGGGTTGGGAAAACGGCGCTAAGCAGTTGCCGAGCGGCGGCTCCCGATTCATTGTCCGGCCGATGCGGCACCCCTCCACCCACCCGTTGGGCGCGAGTCCTATGACAATTGGCTTCGCCGGCCTCCCCGGCGGGAGCGAGCGCATGCCTTTGTGGCACGGAGACCTGCGATGAAGCTCACGCGGCTGCGCCTCATCGGCTTCAAGTCATTCGTCGAGCCGACCGACTTCCTCATCGAGCCCGGTCTTACCGGGGTGGTCGGCCCCAATGGCTGCGGCAAGTCGAACCTGGTTGAGGCGCTGCGCTGGGTCATGGGCGAGGCCTCGCACAAGGCGATGCGCGCCGCCGAGATGGACGACGTGATCTTCGCCGGCAATACCGGCCGCCCGGCGCGCAATCATGCCGAAGTGTCGATGCTGAACGACAACACCGAGCGCCAGGCCCCGGCCGCCTTA
>CAYVBN010000346.1:0-18956 GCA_964449645.1 uncultured Hyphomicrobiales bacterium | reverse complement strand
TCGTTCACCACGGCCTGCACGCGCGAGCCGCGCATGCCGACGCAGGCGCCGACCGGATCGACCGAGGAATCGCGCGAGATGACCGCGATCTTCGCCCGCGATCCCGGATCGCGCGCCACCGCCTTCACCTCGACGATGCCGTCGTAGATTTCCGGCACCTCCTGGGCGAACAGCTTCGCCATGAACTGCGGGTGGGTGCGCGAGAGGAAGATCTGCGGCCCGCGCGGCTCGCGCCGCACGTCGTAGATGTAGGCGCGGATGCGGTCGCCGTTACGGAAGACCTCGCGCGGCAGCAGCTCGTCGCGGCGCACGATCGCTTCGCCGCGGCCGAGGTCGACGACGACGTTGCCGTATTCGACCCGCTTCACGATACCGTTGACGATGTCGCCGATGCGGTCCTTGTATTCCTGATACTGCCGATCGCGCTCGGCCTCGCGCACCATCTGGACGATCACCAGCTTGGGCGACTGCGCGGCGATGCGGCCGTATTCGAGCGGCGGGAGCGGCTCGGCGATGAAGTCGCCGACCTGGGCCGCGGGATTGCGGCGCTTGGCGTCCTCGAGCGCGATCTGGGTCGAGTCGTTGTCGACCTGATCGACCACGAGCAGCAGGCGGGACAGGCGCATCTCGCCGGTTTTCGGATTGATCTCGGCACGAACCTCGGTCTCGCTGCCGTAGCGCGAGCGCGCTGCTTTCTGGATCGCGTCTTCCATCGCGGCGATGACGATGCCGCGATCGATCGCCTTTTCGCGGGCGACCGCATCAGCGATCTGCAAGAGTTCGAGCCGGTTGGCGCTGACGGCCATCGGTCATTCTCCATCATGCTGGGCCGCGCGCCGGGAACGTCCCGGGCTGCGGCGGAAATTCTGACGATTGCGGGGCGAATGATCTCTGCCGCCGCGCGCCTCCCGCGTGTGGTGCGCGTCGTGTCCGTGTTTATGCTGGTGCTCGCCCGCGTGTTCCGGCTGCTCGTTGGGCTCGTCTCGACTCTCGTCCTGCTTTTCCTGAGCCTTGCTGCGGCGCAGGGACTCCGCAACGAGCGCATCGGTGAGCACGAGCTTGGCTTCCGCCACCTCGCCGATCGGCAGCAGCACGTCCGCGGGCTCGCCGGGCGCGGCCTCGTCGCTGCGCAGGCGCACGGTGTCGTTCTCGGTGCCGAGAAGAACGCCGCGGAATCGCCGGCGCCCGTCGATCGGCGCCGTCAATTCGATCTTGGCGACATGGCCGGCGTAGCGGTCGAAGTCCGAGCGCCGGACCAGCGGACGATCGATGCCGGGCGAGGAGATCTCCAGCCGGTAGGCACGCTCGACCGGATCGGCGACGTCGAGGACCGGCGAGAGCGCGCGCGAGGCCGCTTCGCAGTCTTCGATGCTCATCGTTCCGTCGGGCCGTTCGGCCATGATCTGCACGGTGCATCCGGCGAACCCCGAGACGCGTACGCGCACGAGCCGGTATCCCAGTGCCTCGAGCACCGGTTCGGCCAGCGTGCCGACGCGCGCGGCGAGCCCCGTCTCGGTCACGAGACGTGGTTCGATGTCGACGCGCGTACCCGTCTGGGTCATTCGGGTTCGGCTCCGTGCCGATTCGATCTCTACTGACGTTGCCCGGCTTGGGCGTCCGCTTCGCGCGTGACCGCCCTCGGGTAACAAAAAAGAGCGGGTCCCGGGCGGGGCCCACTCTCAATAGCCGATCGGATCATCCGACCGTTATGAGACGTCCTTAACGGACACGTGATATATAGCGAAATGCGGCCCCGGCGCAAGGCCGTGCCCGGCCGTCCGGCAGGAGATACGCACGGAGTTGTGAGGGGGTGCGTCTTTATGCGACCGGACTCATATTTCCTTCAGAATTGGGCTCCCATATGGGCCGCGGGACGGTTTTCGTTCCCCAACCCCCCGTGAACCATGACTCGTCCCGCGTCGCTCATCCCCGAATTGGAAGAGGTTGTTCAGCACGGCTCGGCGGCCAAGCGTGCCGCGATGCTGCGGCAGATCACCGACCTCTTCATCGACCAGGCGGGGCATTTCAGCGAGGAGCACGTCCGGCTGTTCGACGACGTGTTCTGCCGGCTGGTCGTCGAGATCGAGTCGAAGGCGCTCGCCGAGCTCTCGCGCCGGCTCGCTCCGATCGACAATGCGCCGGCCGAGGTCGTCCGCCGGCTCGCCCATTACGACGACATCGCCATCGCCGGACCGCTGCTCGCACGCTCGCTGCGGCTCCGCGACCCTGATCTCGTCGACATCGCCGAAACCAAGGGCCAGGACCATCTCCTCGCCATCTCGGGTCGCGCCGCGATCAGCGAGGCCGTGACCGACGTGCTCGTCCGCCGCGGCGAGCGCCAAGTCGTCCACAACGTCGCCGCCAACCAGCGCGCGCGTCTGTCCGAGGAATCGTTCCGCTCGCTCATCGATCGCGCCGGCCGGGATGGCCCGCTCGCCGAAAAGATCGGGTTGCGGCAGGATATCCCGCCGCATCTCTTCCGCGAGCTCGTCATGAAGGCGGGCGAACTGGTGCAGAAACGGCTGCTCGCCTCGGCACGGCCCGACACGCAGGCGGAGATCCGCCGCGTCATCACCGAAATCTCCGAAGAGATCGGCGCCAAGGCGAAAGCGCGCGACTACCGGGAGGCTCAACGGACCGTCGTTGCGCTCTACAAGGCCGGCAAGCTCAGCGAAACGGATCTCGTCGGCTTCGCGAAAGACAATCGGTTCGAGGAAACGGTGGCGGCGCTCTCCGCCATCTGCGCGGTGCCGATCGAGGTCGTCGACCGGCTGATGAGCGGCGAGCGCTCCGATCCGGTGCTGATCCTGTGCAAGGCGGCCGGCTTCGGCTGGGGCACGGTGCGCGCGATCATCGGCGTGCATCCGGCAGGGCAGCGCATGGCGGGCCACGGGCTCGACGAGACCGCGGTCAATTTCGAGCGGCTCTCGCCGTCGACCGCGCAGCGCGTCGTGCGCTTCTGGCAGGCACGCCCGGGCGACGAGTTCGACCTGAACTGAGTCTCCACAATGCGCGTGCGCGCGTTACGCCACGCGACGGAACACCAGATAACAGGGCGTGCGGCCCTCGCGCTTCGCCTTCGCCTCATAGCGCGTGCCGCTGAAGCCGGGCCACGGGCGACGCCAGTCGTCCGCGCGTTCCGCCGTCCAGACGAACGCGGGGGCGTGCGCCAGGTGTTCGAGCGTCCACACGACGTAATCCGGGACGTCGCTGGCGAAGCGGAATTCGCCGCCCGGCCGCAGGATGCGGGCGATCTGCGCGACGCTCGCGTCCTGCACGAACCGGCGCTTCCAGTGCCGGCGCTTCGGCCACGGATCCGGATAGATGAGATCGACGCGGCCAAGGGCGCCGCTCGGCAGCCAGGCGATCAGGTCCATGGCATCGCCGGCGTGCAACCGAATGTTGGTGAGCGCGTGCGTGTCGATCAGCGCCAGCGCTTTGGCCATGCCGTTGACGAAGGGCTCGCAGCCGATGAACCCGGTTCGCGGATTCGCCTGCGCTTCGGCGACGAGGTGCTCGCCGCCCCCGAACCCGATTTCGAGCCGCACGTCTTCGACCGGTTGCGGAAAGAGGCGGGCGAGATCGGCGGGGGGCGGCGTGGCGAGATCGATCGCAAGGCGCGGCAGCAGATTGTCGATGAGCGTCGCTTGGCGCGGCCGCAGCGGATGTCCCTTGCGGCGGCCGAAGAAGGCGCCGCCGCGCCGCAGCGGCTCATGCTCGCCTGTCATCATGGCCTTGAACACGACCACATGCGCGCCTTGCGGCGCAGGTCTTCGGCTCACCAGGAAGGACGTCAGCGTTCGCCCGAACGGGTGCTCCGTCAGGACGCCGTGCTGCGCAGCGCGTCGACCAGGTCGGTGCGCTCCCACGAGAAGCCCCCGTCCTCGTCGGGCTTGCGGCCGAAGTGGCCGTAGGCGGCGGTGCGGGCGTAGATCGGGCGGTTGAGCCCGAGGTGCTCGCGGATGCCGCGCGGACTAAGGTCCATCACATCGCCGAGCGCCTTCTCGATGCGCGCCTCGGGCGCCTTCCCGGTGCCGTGCAGATCGACGTAGAGCGAGAGCGGCTTGGCGACCCCGATCGCGTAGGAGAGCTGGATGGTGCAACGGTCGGCGAGGCCGGCGGCGACCACGTTCTTGGCGAGATAGCGCGCCGCGTAGGCGGCCGAGCGGTCGACCTTGGATGGGTCCTTGCCGGAGAAGGCGCCGCCGCCGTGCGGGGCGGCTCCGCCATAGGTGTCAACGATGATCTTGCGTCCGGTCAGGCCGCAGTCGCCGTCCGGACCTCCGATGACGAACTTGCCGGTCGGGTTGACGTGCCACACGGTCTTCTTGGTGATCCAGTCCTCCGGCAGGGCCTGGCGCACGTAAGGCTCCACGATGGCCTGGACGTCGTGCGAGGAGAGGTGCTCGTCGAGGTGCTGGGTCGACACCACGATCTGCGTGGCTTCGACCGGCTTTCCGTCCTCGTAGCGGACCGTGACCTGGCTCTTGGCGTCGGGGCCGAGCTCGCAGGTCTGGCCGGACCGCCGCGCTTCCGACATGAGCTTGAGAATGCGGTGCGCGTAATAGATCGGCGCTGGCATCAGTTCCGGCGTCTCGCGGCAGGCATAGCCGAACATGATGCCCTGGTCGCCGGCGCCTTCGTCCTTGTTGCCGGCCGAATCCACGCCCTGCGCGATGTCGACCGACTGCGCGTGCAGGTGCACCTCGACGTTCGCCTTCTCCCAATGGAAGCCGGCCTGCTCGTACCCGATGTCCTTGATGGCGAGGCGCGCCACGTGCGCGAGATAGTCCTTGGTGACGGCTGCGGGGCCGCGCGTCTCCCCGGCGATCACGACCCGGTTGGTGGTGGCGAGCGTTTCGCACGCGACACGGATGTGGCGCGTGTCCCAGCCCTGCCGCGGCGCCATCTCGAAAAAGGCGTCGACGATCTCGTCGGAGATGCGGTCGCAGACCTTGTCGGGATGCCCCTCGGAAACGGACTCGCTGGTGAAGAGATAGCTCGTGCGCGACACCTCAGTACTCCTCGCAGGATACGCGGCGGGCCGCGTCACCTCATGGTCTGGCGTGTTCTTGCAGTGTCGCCGGACGGGGTCAAGATGTGGGCGAGACGTGGGCGGTGGGCAGGGGACGCCGCCAACTCCGAGGGTGCTATTCCTCTCCGGCGATCTGCTCGACGAGGTCGACGATGCGCCGACGCATCTTGGGGTCCCTGATGCGCATGAAGGCCTTGGTCAGGGCGAGGCCGTCGGGCGTGGCGAGAAAATCCGACACGTAAGTCGGGGAGGGGGCTTCGCCCATTCCATCCGGCTGCCCAGGGGAGATATCCGGCGCACCCTCGAAGAAGAACGAGACCGGGACCTGCATGATCTGCGAGATCTGCTGCAGCCGGCTGGCGCCGATCCGGTTGGTGCCCTTTTCGTATTTCTGCACCTGCTGGAAGGTCAGGCCGAGCGCCTCTCCGAGCTTCTCCTGGCTCATGTTGAGCATCATGCGCCGCATGCGGACCCTGCTCCCCACGTGCTTGTCGATCGGGTTCGGGGCCTTCTTGGCCATAGATGGCTCCTATGCGTGCCGCCCTAACGTCCTCGCCGAAAGAAGTCCCGAATGCAACGAGTGATTTCCATGTGGCGCAACGCCGAGGTGGAAAATCTTGTGAAATTGACCTGAAGGACACACAAAGGTGGAATACCAGGGTTTCCGTCGTGGCTTCGAGTGTCAGTTTTCGCCGCAAAGCCTTGCATACTGTCGACCAGCGGCGTCTCCACTTGGACAAAGCCGGCCCGGATTGTGGATACGCGAGCAGGCTGCGGTGTCCTTTACGTCATTTTCCTGCGTCAGGTACGTCATTTTCTTCCGACATCCGCTCGCGACCGGCGCCGTATCAGGACGACCACGAACACGGCCGCGACGAAAACATCGGCGATCCCGTCACCCACCCGCGCATAGAGCGTCGGCGTGGCGGCGTGCGGAAGACCCGAATCCAGGATTCCCTCGCGGCCGAGCGGCAATGAGGCGACGATCCGGCCGAGCGGGTCGACGACGGCCGAGATCCCCGTGTTGGCGGCGCGTACGAGCGGCAGCCCCTCCTCGATGGCGCGCACGCGCGCCTGCTGCAGGTGCTGGTAGGGTCCGGGACTGTTTCCGAACCAGCCGTCGTTCGTCAGGTTGAGCAGCCAGGCCGGGCGGGCGCCCGACGGCACCGCCTCGCCGGGGAAGATGATCTCGTAGCAGACGAGCGGAAGGAAGCTCGGCGCGCGCGGCGCCTGCATGATCCGACGCCGGTCGCCCGCCAGAAAGCCGCCCTGCAGCTTGGTCAGTTGCCGCAGGCCGAGACTCTCGAGGCGCTTCTGAAAGGGAAGATATTCGCCGAACGGGACGAGGTGCACCTTGTCGTAGACCGACAGGATCGAGCCGTCGTCGTCGATGACGTAGACCGAATTGTAGGCGCGCACGCCGGGCGAATTCGGATCGGGCTCGGCGCGCCGCACGGCGCCGGTGATCAGCACCGTGCCCTTCGGCAGCAGATCGGCAATTTGCGCCAGCGCGTCAGGCTCGCGCGCCAGGAAGAATGGAAACGCCGACTCGGGCCAGATCAGGTGGGTGACGCCCTCGAGCCCTGTCTGCAGCGCCGTCGAGCGGCCCGAGAGCTCGAGGTAATGGGACATCACCTTCTGCTTGGCCGAGTAGTTGAACTTCTCGTCCTGCTGCAGGTTCGGCTGCATGATCCGCAACCGCACGCCGTCGACGAAGGCGGTCGGAGCCCCCTGCAGGCGAACCGTTCCGTAGAGCGCGAGCACGAGGAGGACGCAGGCCGATCCGGCGGCGATCAGCCAGGGGCGCGGCGTGTCCGCCGCCTCGTCGGCGAACACGGCCGGACTGGCGAAGACCGCGACCGCCACGAATGTCAGCCCCCAGATCCCGACGAGGGCCGCGCTCTGCGCCAGCGCCAGCGGGCCGGTCAGGGCGTAACCGAACGCGTTCCAGGGAAAGCCTGTCAGGACATGGCCGCGCAGCCATTCGGACATGGTGAGGGCGGCGGCGAGCACCAGGATGCGTCCCGCGCCGCGCGTCCAGACCAGGCGGGCGAGGCCGAACCCGAGGGCGGTGAAAAGCGCGAGGCCGGCGGGCAGCGCCGTCACCGCGATGGGCAACAGCCAGCCGAAGATGTCGGCGTCGACCAGGAAGGCATTGCCGATCCAGTAGAGCCCGACGAGAAAGTAACCGAAGCCGAACCACCATCCGGCGGCGGCCGCCGCCGCGACCTTGCCCCAGCGTCCGCCCGCGGACCCATCGATCAGCCAGACCGCGGCCGGGAAGGTCACGAACATCACGGGCCAGAGATCGAACGGCGCCATCGCCAGCGCCGAGGCCGCCCCGGCCGCACAGGCGATCGCGGCTCGCCGCCACCCCCAGGCGAGCACGACCGAATGCGCGAGGGGCATGAGCGTCACGGCTGGCGCGTGCTCCCGTCGGGGGCGGAGGATTCCGGAGGCGGTTGTATCGCGTCGCCGCCCGTGTCCGTCGGCTCCGACGCGCGGATGGTCGTCGGCGCGCGCGGCGCCTCGCTCTCGCCTTCGGGGTCGCGCCGCCGGGCTTCGCGCTCGCGGGCTTGCCCGCGCCCGTTGCGCGACAGCGCGATCCGCACGCGCTTGATCCGCCGTGGATCGGCGTCGAGCACCTCGACCTCGTAGGGACCCGGGCCCGGCACCAGCTCGCCGCGTACCGGCAGGCGTCCGACCTGCGCCACCAGATAGCCGCCGAGCGTGTCGACTTCCTCGCTTGCTTCGCCGACGTCGAACTCGGCGCCGACCGTGTTGATGACGTCCTCGAGATTGGCGCGCGCGTCGGCGATGTAGGAGCCGTCCGGCTGCCGGACGATCGTGTGGATCGTCGCCTCGTCGTGCTCGTCCTCGATGTCGCCGACGATCTCCTCGACGATGTCCTCGATCGACACCAGCCCGTCTGTTCCACCGTACTCGTCGATGACGAGCGCGAGATGAATGTGGGTCGCCTGCATCTTGGCGAGCAGGTCGATGGCCGGCATCGACGGCGGCACGAACAGCAGTGGCCGCACGATCTTGGCGGCGGAGAGCGGCATCGCGAGATCGACGGCCTTGAAGTCGAGGTCGGCCGGCAGCGGCTTGCGGCGCTTGGACTTGGTTTCCGGGGCGACGGCCGCGCGCGCGGTCATGAACGCGATGAGATCGCGGATGTGCACCATGCCGACCGGATCGTCGAGCGTATCGTCATAGACGACGAGGCGCGAATGCCCGGCGCCTTCGAACACGCGCACCAGTTCGCCGATGCCGATGTCCTGCTGCACGGCGACGATGTCGGCACGCGGCACCATCACGTCCTCGATCCGGCGCTCGCGCAGGCCGAGGATGTTCTGGAGCATCTTGCGCTCTTCCGGGGAGAAGCCGCTCTCGCCCGGCGCTCCCTGCTGCAGGACGGTTTCGAGGTCCGCCCGGATCGAGGCCGGCTTCCAGCCGAACACCGCGCGCAGCACCCGTGCGATCCAGCTCTCTTCCGATTCGCGCGCGATCTCGCTCGGGCGCGGCACCGGGACCGGCAGGTTGCTCGTGGGGCCGGAAGGCTCGTTCTGGTCGTTGCGGCTTGGATCGTGACGACTTGGCGAGTCGGGGTCGGGCATGGATCGGACGTCAGGCTCCTGCATCGCGGGAGAGATAGGGATCGGGCACGTCGAGCCGCGCCAGAATGGTCCGTTCGAGGCCTTCCATTTCCTCCGCCTCGGGATCGCTTTCGTGATCGTAGCCGAGAAGATGCAGAAGGCCATGCACCGCCAGATGCGCGAGGTGATGCGGGAACGGCTTGCCTTCGGCGGCGGCTTCGCGCGCGGTCGTCTCGTAGGCGACCACGATGTCGCCCAACAGCACCGGTTCGCCGGTCTGCGGCGCAACGGATGATGCGGCCGGGAACGACAGCACGTTGGTCGGTGAGTCGATGTCGCGCCAGTGCCGGTTGAGAGCGCGGATACCCGCATCATCGGTGAACACGACAGAGACTTCCGCGCCGGCGTCCGCAGCCGCCTCCGGCATCGCGGCGGCGATCGCGCGCCGGACGGTTGCCTCGGCCTCCGGCACCCCCGCCCACAGGGGCGAGTCGATCGTCACGTCGACGACGATGCCTTCGGCGGACCGGCTGGCCGGTTCCGGATGGGGCGAACTCATTCGGCGGTCCCGCGCTTGTCTCTCGCGGACGCGGCATCGTAGGCCGCCACGATCCGGGCGACGAGTTCGTGGCGGATGACGTCCTCGTGGGTGAACACGACGTGGCCCACGCCTTCGACGTCGGCGAGAAGCCGCACCGCTTCCGCCAGGCCGGACGCCTGTCCGTGCGGCAGGTCGACCTGGCTCGGATCGCCGGTGACGATCATGCGGCTGTTCTCGCCGAGCCGCGTCAGAAACATCTTCATCTGCATCGAGGTGGTGTTTTGCGCCTCGTCGAGAATGACCGCGGCGTTCGCCAGCGTGCGGCCGCGCATGAAGGCAAGCGGCGCGATCTCGATCTCGCCCGTCTGCAGCGCGCGCTCGACGATGCGTGCGTCCATGAGGTCGAACAGGGCGTCGTAGATCGGGCGCAGATAGGGATCGACCTTCTCGCGCATGTCGCCCGGCAGGAATCCCAGTCTCTCGCCCGCTTCGACCGCGGGACGCGACAGGATGATGCGATCGACTTCCTTGCGCTCGAACAGCGCGATGGCATGCGCGACCGCGAGCCAGGTCTTGCCGGTGCCGGCCGGGCCGGTGCCGAAGACGAGCGCGTGACGCCGCAGCGCGCGGATGTAAGCGTCCTGCGCGGCCGTGCGGGCGCGCACGGGGCGCTTACGCAAATTGATCTCTTCGAAGCTCGACCGGCTCGCGGCCGGATCGAAATCGAACAGCGAGCCCTGGGCGATCGCCAGCCTGATCGCGCCTTCGACGTCGCCGGTGGCGAGATCGCGCCCGCGCTTGATCTGCTCGTAAAGGCCTTCGAGAACGCGGCGCGCCTGCTCGCAGGCATCGCGCGAGCCTTCCAGCGTCACGTGATTGCCGCGCGAATCCGCCACGACGCCGAGCTTGCGTTCGATCAGGGCGAGGTTCTGCCCGTACTGGCCGAACAGGATGGAGGCCAGACGGTTGTCGTCGAAGGCGAGCACGACCTGCGTCGGCGCGCCGCTCGCCGGCGGCTGCTCGGCGGTGACCAGTGATCCGTTGTTGCTGTCTCGTCTCGGCACCGGCTCAGGCCTCCGTGACCGCGAGCGTCGCATTCTGCGCGGCCGCGCCGGGCCGCGGATCGGCGATCGCGCCGAACAGGCTGTTGGCGCCGGTGCCCGTGATGGTCACGGCGGCGATCGAGCCGATCAGGCTCTCGGGCGCGACGACCTGCACCGGTTGCAGATAGGGCGAACGGCCGACGATCTGTCCGGTAAGGCGGCCCGGTTTCTCGAACAGCACGTCGAACGTCCGGCCGACGCATCCCCGATTGAAGGCGGCTTGGTGCCGATCGATCGCGTCCTGCAGCCGCTGCAGGCGTTCGGCTTTGACGCCTTCGGGAACCTGGTCGGCACTCTCGGCGGCCGGCGTGCCGGGCCGCGGCGAGTATTTGAACGAGAAGGCGCCGGCGTAGCCGACCTCGTCGACGATGCGCAGCGTGTCGTCGAAATCTTCCTCGCGCTCGCCCGGAAAGCCGACGATGAAATCGGAGGAGAACGCCATGTGCGGGGCGGCCGCGCGCAGGCGCGCGATCGTCGCCAGATAATCGGCGCGCGTGTGCCGGCGGTTCATGGCGGCGAGCACGCGATCGGAGCCGGACTGGACCGGTAGGTGCAACTGCGGCATCAGCACGTCGAGGTCGCGGTGCGCAGCAACGAGCGCGTCGTCCATGTCGCGCGGATGGCTCGTGGTGTAGCGCAGCCGCGCGACGCCCGGAATCCCGGCAAGCCGGTGCAGCAGGCGTCCGAGCGACCAGGTGCGTCCGTCCGGACCTTCGCCATGGTAGGCGTTGACGTTCTGTCCGATCAGCGTGATCTCGCGCACCCCGGCCGCCGCGAGGTGCTCGGCCTCGGCGATGATCTTGGCCGCCGGCCGCGAAATCTCGGCGCCCCGCGTGTACGGCACGACGCAGAAGGTGCAGAACTTGTCGCACCCCTCCTGCACGGTGAGAAAGGCCGTCACTCCGCGCGCGCGGATCGCCTGCCGGGTCGGCTGCGCCAGATGATCGAACTTGTCCTCGGGCGGGAATTCGGTGTCGACCACGCCGCGGTTCTGTTCGGCACGGGCCACGAGCTCGGGCAGGCGATGATAGCTTTGCGGCCCGAACACGAGGTCGACGATGGGGGCGCGGCGGATGATTTCCTCGCCCTCGGCCTGCGCGACGCAGCCGGCGACCGCGACCAGCAGCGGCCGGCCTTCGCGCGCCGCATCGGCCTTGAGCTTGCGGACGCGTCCAAGCTCCGAATAGACCTTCTCGGCGGCCTTCTCGCGGATGTGGCAGGTGTTGAGGATCAGGAGGTCGGCGTCTTCGGGTCGCGCGGTTTCTTCATACCCTTCGGGCGCCAACGTGTCCGCCATCCGACGCGAGTCGTAGACGTTCATCTGGCAACCGTAGGACTAGACGTGCAGCTTTCGCGGACGCCTCGTCGCGTCCGATCGTTGCCGCCCGGACGAATCGGCGCCGGTGTCCGGGCTCAAGCTATTGAAATCCTTGGTCATCCATTCGGCCGATGCCTCGAGGCGCTGCCCTCTTAGCGGCTTTCAGGGCAAAAAGGAATGCCGGGCGTTCGGGGCCTCGCCCCGCGCCTGTCCCGAGTTCCCGTTAAGGGCAATGGCCGCCAAGTCATCGTGTCGCGCCACCCAGTACCCTGAAGATGGGGCGAGAGTACGAAAGCGCCATAGAGCGCGCTCCGCAAAAGTGGCTGCCGGTTTTGCACGAGTATCCCCGAACCCGAAGGTCACAAATGCCCGGGCGCACTTTCGTGCGAACTTCGGAACCGGGAGACGAGATCGCGCCCACCTGAGGAGCTGGCGCATGATCTCGTCGATGAACCGCTTGCGCTTCGCCGGATCACGCGCGAGTGCCGCGGTCGCAACGTGCTGTGGTCTCGGCGCCGGGACTCACCGCTTGGACTTGTCCTCGAACGGCACGGCGTAGAGTTCCAGCCGATGATCGACGAGACGGTAGCCGAGCTTGCGCGCGACCTCCGCCTGCAGCCGCTCGATCTCCTCGGATTGGAACTCGATCACCTCGCCGGTCCGCAGGTTGATGAGGTGATCGTGGTGGCTGTCGCGCATCTGCTCGTAGCGGGCGCGGCCCTCGCGGAAATCGTGCCGCTCGATGATGCCGGCATCCTCGAACAGCTTCATGGTGCGATAGACGGTCGAGATGGAGATCCGGTCGTCGATGCGGGCGCACCGGCGATAAAGTTCTTCGACGTCGGGATGATCGGCGGAATCGGCGAGCACCTGCGCGATGACGCGGCGCTGCTCGGTCATCCGCATGCCCTTGGCGATGCACTGGGCTTCGATGGTGTTCGGCTTCAGTTCGGTCACGACCGCATCCCGCGCTGCTCGGCCGAGCGGGATCATATTTTGCCGCTGGATGTACGTCCATCGGCGGTGTCAGGCAAGGTCGAGGCGGAGCACGAGGGCGCTCGACGCCGGCCGGCCCTGTTGCGGATAATAGGCCGGCCGGCTGCCGACCTTGCGAAAGCCTGCTCTGTCGTAGAGCCGTACCGCGGGTTCGTTCTCCGCATCGACCTCGAGGAAGACGCTGCGCACGTCCATGGCGGCGAGGCGGCGCAGATGCAGATCCAGCAGCGCGCGGCCGATGCCGCTGCCGCGGCGCGTGCGCGCTACCGCGATCGAGAGAATCTCCGCCTCTCCGGCGGCGTTGCGCGAGAGGATGAATCCGACGAGCGACCGCCCGACGGTCGCCCGGTGGGCGACGACGTTGCGTTCGAACAGCAGGTGCTCGAATTCCTCCTCGCTCCAGCCGCGGCGGAAGGACGCGGAATGCAGCGCCGCACACGCGGCCGCATCGCGCGGACCGGCCTCCGAGAGGCGCGGCTTTCGTCCGAACCAGCGCAGGAGAAGGTGGATCATCGGCGCGGCAGGCGGGCCGACTCCTGCGGCTGGGCATCGGGCGCGCGCAGGTAGAGCGGCTTGGGGGGATGTTTCGATTCCATCGCAGCGGCGCCGAGATGCGCGACCCAATCGATGTTCGGTGCGCCTGCGGCATCGACCACCGGAGGTGGCGGCTCGTCGCTCGGCCAGGCGGCGGCGATGATCTGCGCCGCCGATCCGACGAGACGCGCGGGACCTGAGGTCGCGGCGCGCACGGCATCGCGCACGGGCGCGACACGCGGCGCGACCAGGGTTCGGCCGCCCGGACCGAAGAGCTGCATGTAGACGTGGTCGTGCCGCGCATCGATGGCGGCGAGGAGCGGAACCGTCTCGTCGGCCGCGACATGCGGGGCCGCGTAGGCGGCGAGCGTGGTGAGCCCGATGGCCGGTTTGCCGGCCGCCAGCGCGATGCCGCGCGCCGCCGCGACTCCGACGCGCAGCCCGGTGAAGCTCCCGGGGCCCACCGTGACGGCGATGCGATCGAGATCGCCGAAGCGCAGATTGATGCTCTTCATCACGCGCTCGATGAGCGGCATCAGGGCTTCGGCGTGCCCGCGCGCCATCTGCTGCGACTCTCGCGCCACCACGCCACGCCGCTCGGTATCGAGCACCGCGGCGGAGCAGGCGTCGAGCGCCGTGTCGATGGCGAGAACACGCATCAGGGCGGTCGGAGCACGCGCGAATCGGTTTTTCGGACAGGCGGCCATCAGGCGCGCACCCGCGGGTGCGCGCCTGTATCGAGCTATCATAGTACCGGGCTGGGGTCACGGCCGAAGCGGCCGCGGCGCCTCGCGCGTCACATCGGACGCACTTCCGTCACGTCCGGGACGAAATGGCGCAGCAGGTTCTGGATGCCGTGCCGCAAGGTTGCGGTCGAGGAGGGGCATCCCGAGCACGCGCCCTTCATGTCGAGATAGACCACGCCGTCCTTGAAGCCCCGGAACGTGATGTCCCCGCCGTCGTTCGCGACCGCCGGCCGCACGCGCGTTTCGATCAGTTCCTTGATCGTTGCGACCGTCTCGGCATCCTGCGGGTCGAAGAATTCGCTGTTGCCTGCTTTCGGCTCGCTTCCGCCGGCGAGAATCGGCGCGCCGGACATGTAGTGTTCCATGATGGTGCCGAGGATCGCCGGCTTGAGCTGCTGCCACTCGCCGGCCGCCTTGGTCACCGCAATGAAATCGCTGCCGAAGAAAACGCCGGTCACGCCGGGGATCTCGAACAGGCGTTCGGCGAGCGGGGACTGCGCCGCTTCCGTCCTGTCGCGCATCTCGAGCGTGCTGTCGGGCAGAACGTCGCGCCCGGGCAGGAATTTCAGCGTCGCCGGATTGGGCGTCGCCTCGGTCTGAATGAACATGAGCCTGGTTCCTTTCCTCCGCGGGATCAACGGCCCGCGTGGCCGATCCGGAATTCACGTGCCAGAGCGCCGCCGGGTGCTCCGACAGTCCTCAGGTAAGCATAACGCGCCCCGCTGGCAACGCCGATCTCCGGTGCCGCTCCGGCGGTTCGGGATGATCCGGCCGCAACCGCCAAGCGCATTCGGATTGCCCGTACCGCTTTGATCCGGCTGTGATTCAAGCCCGATCCGTTCCCGAAAACGCCCGCCCGCCTTTCCGGGTGACGTCCTGCAGGGTGAGCGCAACCTTAACAGAAAACCGGGGTCCGTTTTCCGGATCACGCTCACGTCATCGCGTCGAGGTCCTCGTCGCCGAGATGTCCGGGCACGATCGTGACCGGAATCGGGAAGTTGCCGATCGTCTTGCCGATCTCGGAGACGAGCGGGCCGGGCCCTTCCTTGCCGGTGCCGGCCGCCAGGACGAGCACCGAGATATCCTCGTCCTCTTCGATCAGTCCGAGGATCTCCTGAGCCGTCTCGCCCTCGCGCAGCACCTGCTCCGGGGTGATGCCAGCAATGCCGTTGGAACGCGCGCTGAACTTGGCGAGCACCGCGTTCGCCTCCTCGTGCGCCTCGGCGCGCATGATATCGGCGACGCCGAGCCACTGCTGATTGCGGTCCTTGGTCTCGACCACGCGCAGCATGATCACGTTGGCGTTCGACCGGGCGGCGCGGCGGCTGGCGTAGTAGACCGCGCGGTCGCACTCGGGCGAGTCGTCAATGATCACCAGGAGCTTCGGCTTGTGGCCGGTCTCGTAGCTGCTGCGCTTCCGGCTCATCGGGTCTCTCTGAGGTCTCGCTGAGGTTTCGGCGGCAAAGGTATTGCGCGCCGCCGATGGTGGCACGAGGCCCCGGCGCAGGACAAGCACCTGCGGCCGCCGCGCGCGTCAGCGGCGCACGAACCCGACGATGTCCTTCACCGCTTTCATGGTTTCGGCGGCGATCACCTGCGCGCGGGCGCTGCCGTCGGCGAGCACGGAGTCGATATAGACGGGATCCTGGACGAGACGCTTCATCTCCGCGCCGATCGGCCCGAGCTTGGTCACGGCGAGATCGACGAGCGCCGACTTGAAGGTCGAGAACTGCGCGCCGCCGAAATCCTTGAGCACGTCCGATCGCGTCGTGCCGGCGAGCGCGGCGTAGATGCCGACGAGATTGTCAGCCTCCGGCCGCGTGTCGAGGCCTTTCGTCTCGCTCGGCAGCGGCTCCGGATCGGTCTTCGCCTTGCGGATCTTCTGTGCGATCGCGTCGGCGTCGTCGGTCAGATTGATGCGCGAATAATCCGATGGATCAGATTTCGACATCTTCTTGGTGCCGTCGCGCAGCGACATCACGCGCATCGCCGGTCCCTGGATCAGCGGCTCGGGCAGCGGGAAGAAGGCGTCGCCGAAGCCGTGCGCCGCGATCGAGGCGGCGTAGTCGTTGTTGAACTTCTGGGCGATGTCACGCGCGAGCTCGAGGTGCTGTTTCTGGTCCTCGCCGACCGGAACGTGGGTCGCCCGGTAGACGTGAATGTCGGCGGCCATCAGAGTCGGATAGGAGTAGAGCCCGACCGACGCGTTCTCGCGGTCCTTGCCGGCCTTCTCCTTGAACTGCGTCATGCGGTTGAGCCAACCGACGCGCGCCACGCAGTTGAAGATCCACGCGAGCTCGGCGTGCTCGGCCACCTGGCTCTGGTTGAACACGATGTGCCGCTTGGGATCGATGCCGCAGGCGAGGAACGCCGCCGTCACCTCGCGGATGGAGCGCGGCAGCTCGGCCGGGTCCTGCCAGACCGTGACGGCATGCAGGTCCACGACGCAGTAGATGCAGTCGTAACGTTCCTGCAGCGCCACGAACTTGACCATGGCGCCAAGGTAGTTGCCGAGATGCAGATTTCCGGTCGGCTGCACCCCGGAAAAGACGCGCTCCTTGAACGCCATATTGGAACTCCTTCGCTCGCGCGGGCCACATGCCACGACCCTTCGGGCAAGTGCAAGAGGCGCACGGGGGCGCCGGCGGCACGGAAGCCGGTGATGTCAGGCGCGCGACGCGCGGCCGCGCAGGGCGGCCGCCATGTGCCGCAGCGGTACGGTTCCGAGCGCCTGCAGGCCGAGCAGATAAACCAAAAGGCCGCACGTGACGAGGAGGGCGAGCAGCGTGAGCCGCAGAACGAGTCCGGCATGCGCCATCGCGCCTGTGAGCATCCGGTCCGCGGCGAAAACGACGAGGCCCATGAAGGCGGCGGCGAGCACGATGCGCGGCAGCCGCCGGCGCGCGTCGCTGTCGACGAGCAGCCAACGGCGGCGCGCGAGGATGACCGACAGAAGTGCGGCGCCGACCCATCCGGACGCCGCGATCGCAGCGGCGATCCCGACATGGCCGAGTGTCGGGAACAGCCAGAGCGCACCGAGCACCGCGGTCGTGAGCCCGGCGCAGGCCGCCGTCATGGGCGTGCGCGTGTCCTCGTGCGCGAAGCAGATGCTCGCCAGCACTTTCTCGAGTGCGTGGCCGGGCAGGCCCGCCGCAATTGCCGCCAGCGCGGCGGCGACCGCGAGCGTATCGCCGGGCCCGAACGCGCCGTGCTCGAACAGCCCGGCGGCGATCGGATGCGCCAGGACCGAGAGCCCGATCGCGGCCGGGAGCGCCACCCCGAGCGCGATCTCGAAGGCGCGCGATTGCGTCCCCGCGGCGCCGGGTCCGCTCTCCTGCAGGCTCGCGGCCAGGAGCGGCGCCATCACCGAGGCGATCGCGACCGACACGACTCCGAGCGGCAACTCATAGAGCCGATAGGCGTAATAGAGCCACGAGACCGCGCTCGGCGACGAGGAGGCGACGATGGCGCCGGCGATCAGCTTCAGTTGCGGAATTCCGGCGGCGATGATCCCCGGCAGAGCGCGGGCGAACATCCGCCGCGCCTCCGCCGACGGAGGGAGGTGCGGGCGCAACGGAGCCGCCGGCAGATGCGCCATGGCGGCGCCCACGACGGCGAACTGGGCGATGCCGGCGAACGCGACCGCAGCCGAGAGGATCTGCACGCGGTCCTTGGGCCCCCACACTGCGACGAAGCCTACCGCCGCGACGAGCACGACGTTGTAGACGATGAGACCAAAGGAGACTGCTCCGACGTGGCCTTCGGCGTTGAGCACCGATGCCGCGACCGCGACGGCGCCGGCGATCGCCACGTAAGGGAGCGACAGCCGCAAGCACGTCACCGCCAGCGCGAAGCGTTCTCCTCCGACATTGAATCCCGGCGCCACGAGGCGGACGATGTCCGGCGCGAACCAGATTCCGATGACGACCAGCGCCCCCAGAACGAGAAGCATCGCGCCGAGCACGCCGTTGCCGAAGGCCTGCGTGGCGTCCTTGCCGCCGCTCCGGCGCAGCCGCAGCCAGATGGGAACGAAGGCGGAATTGAGCGCGCCCTCGGCGAGCAGCCGGCGGAAGAGGTTGGGAACGAGCAGCGCCGCGAACAGGGCGTCCGACAGGACGCCGGCTCCGAGCACGAAGGCGATCCCGGCGTCGCGGGCGAAGCCGAGCAGCCGTGAAAGGAGCGTCGCCGTGCCGACGGTCGCGAGCTTGCGGGCGAGTGACATGCGAGAAAAGGGCTTTCCCGTTCAGTCTAGAGCATGATCCCGAAAAGTGGATGCCGGTTTTCGGATAAGATCATGCTCGAAGAGATGAAACAGGACGACGATGCAAGGTCGTCCTGCTCCGGAATGCAGGGCCGGAAGGTGGGACAGGCCCTTTGCAGCCACCGGCGGGCCGTGGGCAATGGGCCGGGACGGGGGCCGGATACGCATTTGCCTCCGGCGACGCGCCCGATATAGTGCGCGCGCCTCGCAGCAATTTCCGGACAATCTATGACGACAACGCGATTTGATGTGCTCGGCCTCGGCAATGCGATCGTCGACGTGATCGCCCGCGCCGAAGACGATTTTCTGGTGAAGCAACGGATGCCCAAGGGCAGCATGTCGCTCATCGACGAGGCGCGCGCCGAGGAGATCTACGAGGCCATGGGGCCGGCGATCGAAATCTCCGGCGGCTCGGCAGCCAACACCATCGTCGGCGTGGCGAGCTTCGGCGCGCGCGCGGCCTTCGCCGGCAAGGTGAAGGACGATCCGCTCGGCCGCGCCTTCACGCACGATATTCGCGCGGCGGGCGTCGCTTTCGACACGGCGCCGGCCTCGACAGGCCCCTCGACCGCGCGCTCCTACATCCTCGTCACGCCGGACGGCGAGCGCACGATGAACACCTATCTGGGCGCCGCGCAGGACCTGCATCCGAACGACATCGATTCCGAGACCGTGGCGGCGGCGGCCATCAAGTATCTCGAAGGCTATCTCTGGGATCCGGCGCACGCGAAGGACGCCTTCGTGAAGGCGGCGAAGGCCGCGCACGACGCCTCGCGCATGGTCGCGCTCACGCTGTCGGACGCGTTCTGCGTCGACCGCTGGC
>CAYVBN010000345.1:0-7215 GCA_964449645.1 uncultured Hyphomicrobiales bacterium | reverse complement strand
GAGCGTCGGTCGCCTCCGCGGCGTTGTCCGGCAGGTCTTCGGCCGAGGCCTGCGCCTCCTCGAGGCTCATGCGCTGCATGTCCTCGGACTCGGAGGCCTCGCCGTCCTGGCCCTTGTCGTCCTTGCGCCCCTCCTCGTTGCGGTCCTGGTCGCTCTCCTCCTCGTCGTCCTCGCGCGAGCGGTCATCGCCCATGTCGAGGGAATCGAGCAGATCGTGCACCGCATCGCCGAACCGGCGCTGGTCTTCGATGACGCGCTCCAGGCGATCGAGGTTGCGCCCCGCCCGCCCCTCGATCAGTGGGCGCCAGAGATCGACGAGCTTCTTGGCCGCCGGCGGCGGCGCCTGCCCGGTGAGGCGTTCGCGCACGATCAGGGCGATGGCGTCCTCGATCGGCGCGTCGGCACGGTCGGTCACTTCATCGAACTTTCCGCGATGAAAGCGATCGTCCAGCATGGCGGCGAGATTCTTGGCGACGCCCTGCATGCGGCGCGCGCCGATCGCCTCGACCCGCGCCTGCTCGACCGCCTCGAACACCGCGCGCGCCTGCTGGCCGCCCGGCACCAACCTGCGGTGCACGGCGGGGTCGTGGCAGGCCATCCGGAGCGCGATCGAATCGGCGTGGCCGCGCACGATCGCGGCTTCATGCCGGGTGAGCTTGCGCGGCGGTTCGGGCAGACGCGCCTTGCCGCCGCTGAATCCCGGCCGTTCGGCCGCGAACGAGACTTCGAGCTCGGGCTGGCGCGCGATGGCGCGCAGACAGCCCGCGACCGCGCGTTTGAACGGTTCGGTCGGAGCTTCCTTCGGCGGAGCCTTGCCTTTGACGTTGGAGGACATCACAGAGCCTTGCTCATCCAGTGACGTGCGTGACCCGCGCCATCGGCCTGATCAGCTCAATGCGACGTTCACCGCCGACTCCGGCAGCTCCTGGCCGAAGCAGCGCTGATAGAACTCGGCCACGATCGGCCGCTCCAGCTCGTCGCACTTGTTGAGGAAGGTGACCCGGAAGGCGAAGCCGAGATCCTTGAAGATCTCCGCGTTCTCCGCCCAGGTGATGACCGTGCGCGGGCTCATGACGGTGGAAATGTCGCCGTTCATGAACGCGTTGCGGGTGAGATCGGCCACCCGCACCATCTTGCTGACGGTGTCGCGGCCCTCGTCGGTGCGATAGTGCTTCGCCTTCGCGAGCACGATCTCGACCTCGTTGTCGTGCGGCAGATAGTTGAGCGTGGTGACGATCGACCAGCGGTCCATCTGGCCCTGGTTGATCTGCTGTGTGCCGTGGTAGAGGCCCGACGTATCGCCGAGCCCGACCGTGTTGGCGGTGGCGAACAGGCGGAACGACGGATGCGGCTTGATCACCTTGTTCTGGTCGAGCAGCGTCAGCTTGCCGGACACTTCGAGCACGCGCTGAATGACGAACATCACGTCGGGGCGGCCGGCGTCGTACTCGTCGAAGCACAGTGCGACGTTGTGCTGGAGCGCCCAGGGCAGGATGCCGTCACGGAATTCCGTGACCTGCTGGCCGTCGCGGATGACGATCGCGTCCTTGCCGATGAGATCGATACGGCTGATGTGGCTGTCGAGGTTCACGCGCACGCACGGCCAGTTGAGGCGCGCGGCCACCTGCTCCACGTGGGTCGACTTGCCGGTTCCGTGATAGCCGGTGACCATGACCCGGCGGTTGCGGGCGAAACCGGCGAGGATCGCCAGCGTGGTCGGGCGGTCGAACAGGTAGTCTGGATCGACCTCCGGGACGTGCTCGTCGGCCTCCGAATAGGCCGGGACTTCCATATCGCTGTCGATGCCGAACACCTGCCGGATCGACACTTTCATGTCCGGCAGGCCGGCGACTGTTTCCGTTGCGGCGGTCATTGATCCTCCGTGCCACGTGCTGTCCGGCATTCCGCATGCCAGACCAAGCGGGTGACGCCGTTGACACCTCGCGGCCCGTACCGACCGACGTCCGCGAGGCGGATGTGGACCCGTGGGCACGCTGGAACCCCGATGCGCGACTCGGCAGGGGTGTGCGGGCGAACGCCGGACCTTAGCAGAAAGCCCGGCCGCGACGAAAGCGGCTGGCGCAATCAGCAGAAGCCGACGGATTTCAAATAGTTATAAGCCTCGATGATTTCGCGCAACTTGTCTTCCGAGGCCCGGTCCCCGCCGTTCGCGTCGGGGTGGTGGCGCTTCACGAGCTCTTTGAACCTGGCCTTGATATCGTCACGGCCGGCCTCGATCTCAAGTCCGAGCGCGTGCAGAGCCTTCCGCTCCGCATTGCGCACGGTGCGGCGCTCGGGCCGAGGCCGCGTCCGTTCCGTCCGTGCTCCCGTCCCCTGGAACAGGCCGAACGGATCGTCCGTCTCCCCCGTAGGGTCGAACACGCGGCCGGGATCGAACTGCCGCCCGAGCCCCATCTTCCAGGTCGGGCGATGGCCGGTGATGGCATCCTTCTGATAGCGCGCGACCGCCTCGTCGCTCATCCCGGCGAAGAAGTTGTAGGACTGGTTGTACTCGCGCACATGCTCCAGGCAGAAACGCCAGTATTCCTGCTCGCGCTGCCGCCCCTTGGGCGCGCGGTGCGTCGCCGGCGCGGCACAGCCCGGCCACTCGCACCCCGGGCAATGGGCGCGCACGCGGCGGTCCTGATCCGGCTTGACACGGATGCGATCGAACAGGGGCGAGTCGAATTTCATGGTGCTCATTATGCGAAGTTCACTCTCACCGCCGCAAGCTTGACAAAGCGTTTCTCATCTGCCGCCCGTGAGGGTTGACCGCGCCGCCGCGCCGCGCATAAGTCAACCGCCATGCGCGTCCAGGATCTCATCACCAGGAAACTGAACGAGGCCTTCGCCCCCGAGAGCCTCGAGGTGGTGGACGAATCCCACCTGCACGAGGGACATGCCGGACATCGGCCGGGCGGGGAGACCCATTACCGCGTCTATATCGTGGCCGAGGCGTTCCGCGGAAAGAGCCGGCTTCAACGACACCGGATGATCAACGAGACACTTTCCAGTGAGTTGGCGGGCGGCATTCACGCCCTCGCCATTCATGCCGATGCCCCCGGCGACGCGAGGGTGAACGGCGGCGCATAGAGCGGGAACGCCGCTCGAAACGCGCTTGCTTCGGTCTCTGTTCAGCCTCTTCCGGTCTGCCCCGCTCGCTTCCACCCGACCCGGACCGTCCGGAAACCGGCATCCGTGTTCCGGGAGCAGATTGTTCTGGGAGCAGATTCCGGCTCCGCGCTTCTTCCCGTCGAACGCTTTGCCGCTCAGGCGACCGCCGCGCCGGCGCGAGCGAGCGGCGTGATGCGCAGCGCCGTGATGCGGTTGCGGTGCTTGCGCAACACGCGGAAGCGGAAGCCGTGGAAGGTGAAGGTCTGCCCCGCTTCCGGGATGAGCCGCGCCTCGTGGATGACGAGCCCGGCGACCGTGGTCGCTTCGTCGTCCGGCAGATGCCAGTCCATGACGCGGTTGAGATCGCGGATCGGAACGGCGCCGTCGACGTTGACGGAGCCGTCGGGCTGCGGGCGCACGCCGGCGACGACCACGTCGTGCTCGTCGGAAATGTCGCCGACGATCTCTTCCAGGATGTCTTCGAGCGTGACCAGGCCCATCACCTCGCCGTACTCGTCGACGACGAGCGCGAAATGCGACTTGCGGCGGCGGAACGCCTTGAGCTGTTCCGACAGCGATCGCATGTCGGGCACGAACCAGGGCGGGCGTGCGATGGCGACGAAATCGATCTTGGAGACGTCGCCGTCGACCGCCTGGATCGCGCGCAGCAGGTCCTTGGCGTGCAGCACGCCGACGATGTTCTCGGGCTTCTCGCGCCAGAGCGGAATGCGCGTGACCGGAGCGGCAAGCACCGCCTTCACCACCTCCTCGGGCGGATCGTCAGCGTTGACGGTGATCATCTCGGTCCGATGGATCATGACATCCGAGACCTCGAGGTCGCGCAGATCGAGCAGGCCGCCGAGCATGTCGCGGTCGAGCTTCTCGACGCTGCCCTCGCGATGGAGCAGGTCGACGGCGCCGCGCAGCTCCTCGTGGCCGGGCAGCAGCGGTTCGCCCTCGCCGGCGCGGAAGCGCAGCAGCACGAGCAGCCGGCGCACCAGCCAATCGATTCCGACGAGCACCGGCCCCAACGCGCGCACGATGCGGTCCATCGGCGCCGCGACCGCGATGGCGAGGCGGTCCGGCGCGCTGATGGCGGCGGTCTTGGGCAGGACTTCGCAGAAGACCACGACCAGGACCGTCATCACGACGGTCGCGTAGATGACCCCGACGTCGCCGAACCAAGCGAGCAGCAAACCGGTCGCCAGCGTCGAGGCGGCGATGTTGGCGACGTTGTTGCCGAGCAGCAGCGCGCCGATCAGCCGCTCGCGCTTTTCCAGCAGGCGATTGACGATGCCGGCGCGCGCGTTGCCGTTCTTCTCGAGCCGCAGCATGGTGGCGCGCGAGGAGGCGGTGAGCGCGGTCTCGCTGCCGGAGAAGAAGAACGACAGCACCAGGCAGAACAGGACCGCGATGAGGGTGAACCAGTCGTGGGCGTTCATCGGCCGGTGAGTTGCTCCGCAAGGAAGGCGCGGACATCGGCGGTTTCGACGTCGGGCGCGACGAACGCGTGGCCGATGGCGCGCGCGAGAATGAACGTCGCCCGGCCGCGCCTTACCTTCTTGTCCTGAGCGATCAGATCCATCAGTCGATCAATACCCGGCGCTTCGCCGGGAACATCCGACACATGGGTCGGGAGCCCGACACCTGCAAGATGCCGCGCCACGCGCGCGGCGTCGGCGACCGGCAGCAACCCGCGCCGGGCGGAGAACGCGAACGCGAGCGTCATGCCAAGCGCCACCGCCTCCCCGTGCAGCAACCGGTCGGAGAAGCCGGCCGCCGCCTCGAACGCATGGCCGAAGGTGTGGCCGAGGTTAAGCAGCGCCCGCTCGCCGGTCTCGCGTTCGTCGCGCGCCACGATCGCGGCCTTCATGCGGCAGCTCGTTGCGATCGCGTGCTCGCGGGCGGAAGCGCCGGCAAACACGTCGGCCGCGTTCGCCTCGAGCCAGGAGAAGAAGGCGGCGTCGCCGAGCAGGCCGTATTTGACGACCTCGGCATAGCCGGCGCGGAACTCGCGCGCGGGCAGCGTGTCGAGAAGCGCGGTGTCGGCGATCACCATGATGGGCTGATGAAACGCGCCGATCAGGTTCTTGCCGTGGCGTGAATTGATCCCGGTCTTGCCGCCCACGGAGGAATCGACCTGCGCGAGCAGGCTCGTCGGGACCTGCACGATGTCGAGACCGCGGCGCACGCACGCGGCAGCGAAGCCCGCGAGATCGCCGACGACGCCCCCTCCGAGCGCGAGGACGAGATCGCCGCGTTCGATCTTCGCCTCGATCAGCGCCTCACACACCGCCTCGAACACCGGCATGCTCTTCGAGCCTTCGCCGGCCGGCACGACGACCGGTTTCGATGCAATGCCTGCGGCCGCAAGCGTCGTCTCGGCAGCCGCCAGATGACGACGCGCGACGTTGGCGTCGGTCACGATCGCGACCCGGGCGTCGGGCCGCAGCGCAGCGATGCGGGTGCCGAGCGACGCGAGCAGCTCCCGGCCGATGACGATGTCATACGTGCGTGCGCCGAGCGCGACCTCGACAACGATGGGCTCTCCGGAACGCAGCGGCGCGGTCACGGCGCGCCCTCCCCGGCTTGCGCCGCCGCTTCGCCGGTGTGCGGCGCGAACCGCTGCGCGAGCGCGGCGACGATCTCTTCGACCACCGCCTCGTGCGGCTCATCGCGCGAGAGCACGGTCAGGTCCGCTTCGGCGTAGACCGGATAGCGCTCGGAGACGAGCTGGCGCAGGCGCTTCGCCGGGTCGTCGCCCTTGAGCAGAGGCCGATCGGTGCGCCGCTTAATCCGTCGCAGGAGCGTCTCGATTTCCGCATTGAGCCAGACGGACACGCCCTTGCGGCGGATCAACGCGCGCGTCTCCGCGCTCATGAAGGCGCCGCCGCCCGTCGCGAGCACCTGCGGACCGCCGTCGAGCAGCCGCGCGATGACGCGCGCCTCGCCGGCGCGGAACGCCGGCTCGCCGTGCTTCTCGAAGAACTCGGCGATCGTCATGCGGGCTGCTTCCTCAATCTCACTGTCCGCGTCGACGAAGGGAAGGCCGAGACGCGCGGCGAGACGCCGGCCGACGGAGGACTTGCCCGCCCCCATCATGCCGACCAGCACGATCGAGCGCCGGCCGAGCGCCGCGACGATCGCGGCAGCCTGCGGCGCCGTGGCGACTTCGTTATGCATCGCGGCCTCGACCATCCGGATTCCTGGCGACCGGGGCCAAACTCCCACAAAGGCCGGACCGAGACAACCGGCGCCCTTGCCATCATGACCCGAACATGGTCGTACTCGGCGATGTCGGCCCCGAGTCGCGGCACGGACTCACGCGAGCGGCATCCATGCCAACCCTGTTTCGGTTCATCCTGGTCCTCGGGATTCTCGGGGGAGTCGGCTACGGCGCCATGTTCGCGCTCGCGACCTTCGTGCAGCCTCAGCCGCGCGAGATCACGGTCACGATTCCGCAAGACAAGTTCTACAAGAATCGCTAGTGCCCTTTTGAATCCGAATTTCGCGATCCAGCTCGCTGCGCAACCATCTGAACTGCGAGGCGGGACACGAGACGGCCGGTTTTCACGACCACGATGGCGCCAACTCCGTCACGCTCGAACGACAGGCTGGTCGAACTCTTCTTCGACATGCTGAGCGCCGAGCGCGGCGCCGGCGCGAACACGCTCGCCGCCTACCGCCGCGACCTCGACGATCTCGCCGCCTATCTGCAGAAGGCGCGCAAGACGATCGCGGGCGCGCGCACCGCCGATCTGCGCGCCTATCTGGCGACGCTCCACGATCGCGGCTTCAAGGCCTCCTCGGTCGCTCGCCGGCTGTCGGCCGTGCGCCAGCTCTACCGCTTTCTCTACGCCGAAGGGCACCGGCACGACGACCCGGCGGCCGTCATCGAAGGACCCAAGCGCGGCCGCGCGCTGCCGAAGGTCCTCTCGGTCGCCGAGGTCGACCGGCTATTGGGGACGGCGCGCATCGCCGCGCAGGATCCCTCGCGTGCGCCGGCCGAGCGGCTGCGCGCCTTGCGGCTGATCTGTCTGCTCGAGGTGCTCTACGCCACCGGCCTGCGCGTGTCGGAGCTGATCGCGCTGCCCGCCTCCG
>CAYVBN010000344.1:0-9019 GCA_964449645.1 uncultured Hyphomicrobiales bacterium | reverse complement strand
CAGGCGGGCGATTGAACGGGCTCTCCGCAGCGGGCCGGCGTCACGGTCGGCCGCCTCCCAAGCCGTCGATCGCGCATGAGGACCGGCTGCCGTAGTCGTCCTCGTTGCGGCAATCGGGGCGGTAGATCGTCTCGTCCATCGTCGTGGTTCGAGCGGCGTGCGCCGAGGCGATTTCCGAGGAAGCGGCCGGCGTGACGTTGAGCGCGCCCGCGATTCCGAGTGCGATCACCGATCGAACGATCGAGGTCGTCATCGCTCGTCCTCTTCGATCCGCCACCCAGCGAAGCCGTCAACCTAACTCCGCGCAATTGCCGGATGTGTGAACCGGTTCACACTCGGAGATTCCGTTCCGTGTGTGATGTGCCTCACCAACCACCGAATCGACTGTGGCCTATGACGGACGTGCCGTGGACGGAGGGAGGCATCGATGCAGGATGGTCATGCCCGGTCGCAGAAGATCATCACCGCGCTCGAGCGACAGGCCGCGCACGAGGCAACTCCGGACGAGGCGCTCCTTGCCCGTATCGCCCGGCGGGACGCGGCGGCGATGCGCACTCTGTTCGCGCGGCATCACCTCGGCGTCTATCGCTTCATCCTGCGCATCGTGGGAAACGCGGCCGTTGCCGAGGACCTGACGAGCGACGTCTTTCTCGCCGTGTGGCGCCAGGCGGAACGGTTCGAAGGCCGGTCGACCGTGTCAACCTGGCTGCTGGCGATCGCACGTTATAAGGCGATCACGGCGGCCCGCCGGCGCGAAACAGAGACATTGGACGGTCCGGCGCTCGCGATCGAGGATCCATCCGACGGACCGGAGCTGGCGATCCGCAAGAAGGATCGGAGCGCGATCCTGCGGACGTGCCTTGCGCAGCTCTCGCCCAAGCACCGCGAGATCGTCGATCTCGTCTACTACCACGAGAAATCCATCAGAGAGGTGGCGGAGGTCATCGGCGTTCCGGAGAACACCGTGAAGACGCGCATGTATTACGCGCGGCAGAAGCTTTCGGAATTGCTCGAAGCGGCGGGGCTCGATCGTGTGTCTCCGTGACGTCCATCTCTCTTGGTGTGTGCAACCTGCGGTGCGTCTCCCGGTAGCAGACGAACGCGCCGTTCGTTCGGATGACATCATCCGCGGGAAAAATCGTCCGCATGTGAGGCGCCTCATACAGGCTCTGCAGGTCGGGAGTTACAACGATCGCGTCACGCGCGATCCACGCCTTCGGGGTCGCGGCATCCCCCAGAGAAGGCGCCATGAGGAGGACAGTCATGACCAGCTCGATGATGAAACATCTGATCGGATTGGGTTTCGCGGTCGCGATCACGGCCGGGGCCGTCACGCCGTCATCGGCCGATTGGCTCGCGCCGAACAGCGCGCAGCGTTTCCTCAACACCTACCCGACCTATCACGCGGGTGAGGGCGGATGCATTCAGGACTACGGCTATGGCCGCGTGCAGCAGGGCTGCGACTGACCGAGCCTTTACGACCCGGCGAATGGAGCGGGCCGATGCGGCCCGCTCTTTCGAGGCCGCCGTTCGAGATCATCGGAATCGAGACCACCGATCGACACGACGTAGGGAGCAACACGTGAGCCACATTGGTGTGTCCGAGATGAACTGGGCCCCTGTTCCGCCACGTATCGGAGACCTTCACACGGCGGACGCGGCGGCGCTCGCCGACCTGCTCGAGGGTCTCAAGGCGGGCCTGTTTCTCATCGACGCCGGGGCGCGCATTTTGCATGCGAATGCCAGCGGCCGCGCCATCCTGGCCGCCCGTGAGGTGCTGGTGAGCAGCGCCGGGCGGTTGGCTGCCGCGAAGGCGGCGGGGCGGCAGGCCCTCAAGCGCTTGTTCGATTCGATGAAGACCGATGGTGCTTCCTTTGTCGAGCACGGTTCTGTCGCCCTGACGTCCGACAGCGGCGAATGCTGGCTCGCCCATATCCTGCCGCTCGGAGGGGAAGCGCGCGGCCCGCATGCGATTCCGTACACCGCGGTGGCGGCGGTGCTGGTGCGCAAGGCGGCGTTCGGGCTGCCGTCCCACGACACGCTCGCGAAGATGTATCGGCTGACCCCGGCCGAGCTCCGTATCCTCCTGGCGGTGGTGGAGATCGGTGGCGTCCCCGACATCGCCGCCGTCTTCGGAATTTCCGAGGCGACGGTGAAGACGCATCTGCGCCGGTTGTTCAGCAAGACGAATAGCAGCCGGCAGGCCGATCTGGTCAAGCTCGTGGCCGGCTTCGTAAATCCGTTAAGTGGGTGAGTTTTGATGGAGCAGGCCGCTTCGTTCACTGCTAGACGAAGAACGTGCGGCCATTTTCAGGCCATGTTTCGGTGGTATTTAGGCACTTCCGCCGTCGTTTGCACCTCGTCCGGCTGCGCCGGAGCGGGGGCGTGATGACGACGGCCTACGACATGCTGGGAGTCCGCCCGGAGGCCACGGCGGCAGATATCCGAGTGGCTTTCTACAAGCTCGCCAAAGCGTATCACCCTGATCTTCATGCCCCCGACGCACACACGCACGAGCGATTCCGCGCAATCATTGCGGCGCACGACCTGCTCAAGACCAAAGGTGCCCGGGCGGCCTACGACGCGCGCCTGAAACGCGAACGTGAGGAAGCCGTGCGTCGCCGCAAGCGTTACTTTGTCGGTTACGTCCTCTCCGCGGGGTCGTCGTTCGGGATCGTCAGCGCCGGGCTGTTGTTCTGGCAAGACCTGCGCGCGCCGCTCGACGTTTGGCGCTCATTTGAATCTCTGCAAGTCGAGCGTCTGTCGGAGGGCCGTGCCGTTCCCCTGGAGAACGTATCCGGACGTGACTCCGGAAGGCGCGGGATCGGCACGGCTTCGCCGGACACGCACGTTGGTGTGGACGTCAGCCCGGCTGCCCCACCGTCACAGACCCTGGGGCAGGCATCAGAGCCGGTGCCGCAAGGAATGCAGCAAACGGCGATGAGTGCCGTCGGACCGCAAGACTCACCAAGCGTGACGGAAGCGGATCGAGCGGGCTTCCCGCCGGCATCCGCGCCGGGCAGCGTCTTGTCGGACCGAAGCGCGGCGGCAGATGCCGAAGCCGACGTGCCGACCGGGACCGTCAATGAGCCCGAGGCTTCGGCTCGCAGCACATCCATGGGCACTGCTGCGCGCGATCAGCCGCCGTCGATGTCAGCAGACGCGGTCGCCCGCAACAATGGACCATTCCGTGGCCCGGAGAGGATGCACGCCCTGATCCGGGTGTGGACGCCTGATTTCGCCCGGTCCACCGCGAGGGCTCCGGCTTATGCCGCGCGGGTGTTCACGGTCGCACCGGAAGCGGCCGACCGTCCCATGCTGATCGAAAAGCGGCTTCGGATTCGCGTTCCCGCGAAGGGCAGCGTGCATGCGCTGCGGCCGGTGCGCCATGCGTCGGGCAGGACGCATCGGACGGCCTTCAGGCCGCCGCACAGGATCCGCCCGGACCGTTCGGGGCAAATCGAGATCCGGCAACTCGTCCGGGTCTGCCCGGATGCCGCCGCGAGCCCGATTTATCCGCCGGCGGCGAACTCGCCCCGCGCGTTTTGCCGTTAGCGCGCTTGCGTCGGAGACCTTCGGCACATCCGGCCGTGGATGCCGTCAACGCGCTGTGCTCTCTGGCGAGCGGGTATCAGCCGATGACGGCCTGTGTGTTGTCGAAGACGTTGGGGAGTGCGGAGCGGGACCAGCCAAGTGCTGGTCGGAGCGCCGGGATTTGAACCCGGGACCCCCAGTCCCCCAGACTGGTGCGCTAACCGGGCTGCGCTACGCTCCGCCGTTCCGGTCGAGGGCGCATTCTCTACGCCGGGCCGTTCGGCGGTGCAAGGGGCTGAAGGACGCGCGTCCGGCTAATGCCCTTGACCCTTCTGCGGGTTCTGCTGCTGCTGTTGCTGCGCCTTGGCGTGCTTCCTGGCTTCGTGGCGGCCGATGACGCAGCCGGCGGCGGCGCCGAGCACGCCATGATGCCCCGCATAGTGACCGGCGATGCCGCCCACGATCGCGCCCTTGATGCAGCCCTTGGCGTGGGCCGGAACGGCCATGCTCGAGGCGGCAAGGATCGCTGCGGCATAGATCGGAACGGCTTTCATGCGTGGCTCCTTCGAACAGCGCCATGACAATTCCGATCGGCGCCCTCTGTTCCCGAAAGCGCGCTCCGCCATTCCTTTCCGCAGCACAGCGCGGCGTTCGCAGGCAACATGCCCATGGACGGAGAACCGCGAACCATTCTGCGCCTCGATCGTTGACTCGCGCAGGTCGGGTGGCAACCGGACGCAGTGGGAAGGACGGACGTGGTTGATTTTTCCGGTTTCTGACCACGGCCAACGAAACGGCACGCGAGCGTCTGACCCACTCCCGACCTGCGTCCCCGCGAACGACGGAGCGAGGTTCGGGCTTCAGGGCGATGTGAAGCCGATCCAGGCGAGCGCCACGCCGATGATCCCCAGCAACAGCATGCCGCCGAAGTTCATCCAGAACATCACCGGATGATGTGCGCGGCGGATATGCCGGTTGCTGCGTGCGACGAACGCATTGGTGCGCAGCGTGCGCGCCATGCCCCAGCCGCTCAGGGCCAGGGCGAGTATTCCGAGCAGGCTTATCATCTGCTCTTCATCTCACACAGCGTGGTTTTGAGGCCCGGGTCCGCACCGCATCGCTTCGCGCTGCGCCCGGGACACGAGCCTGAGTTTCACGCGAGTCTGAGTTTGGCGCACTGCCTCGTTCCGCGCGGCGCTGCACCCGGACACGAATCCGCGGTGGCGCCGCCTCAGTACGCATTCTCCGCCTTGAGCAGCGCGAACGGCGTGCGCAGCAGGATGTAGCAGTCGAACAGCAGCGACCAGTTCTCGATGTAGTAGAGGTCGTGCTCGACGCGGCGCTGCAGCTTCTCCGCCGTATCGAGCTCGCCGCGCCAGCCGTTGACCTGCGCCCAGCCAGTGATGCCCGGCTTGACGCGGTGGCGGGCGAAATATTCGTCGACCACCTCGTCCCACAGCCGGTTCGCGGTCGGCGCTTCGATCGCATGCGGGCGGGGGCCGACCAGCGACAGCTCGCCGCGCAGCACGTTGATGAGCTGCGGCAGCTCGTCGATCGAGGTCTTGCGGATGAAGCGGCCGACGCGCGTGACGCGCGGATCGTCCTTGGTGACGACGCGCTTCGCGTTCGGATCGGCGTGATGATGATAGAGCGAGCGGAACTTGAGGACGCCGATCACTTCGTTGTTGAAGCCGTAGCGGCGCTGGCGGAAGAACACCGGCCCCGGACTGTCGAGCTTGATCGCCAGCGCGACGAGCGCCAGCACCGGCGCCGCCGCGATGAGGGCCGCCGAGGCGATGACGAAATCGAACACCGACTTGGTCACGAGGTTCCAGTCGGCGATCGGCTTGTCGAAGATGTCGAGAACTGGAACGTTGCCGATGTAGGAATAGGCGCGCGGGCGGAACCGCAGCCGGTTCATGTGCGCGGCCAGCCGGATGTCGACCGGCAGCACCCACAGCTTGCGCACCATCTGCAGGACGCGGTCCTCGGCGGTGAGCGGCAGGGACACCAGGATGAGATCGACACGCGTCAGGCGCGTGAACTCGACGAGGTCGTCGACCGTCCCGAGCTTGGGCACGCCGGCGACCACGGGGGGCGAGCGGTCGCCGGTGCGATCGTCGAACACGCCGCAGATCCGCAGATCCGAATTGGCCTGCGCCTCGAGCGCCTGGATGAGCGCTTCGCCTTCGCGCCCGCCGCCGACGATCACCACCCGGCGCACGAGCTGGCCGTTGCGCGCCCAGTGGCTGACCAGGGCGGTGAGCGCGATGCGCCCGGCGAAGAGGACACCGAGGCCGGAAACGTACCAGGCCGCTGCCCAGACGCGCGAGAACACCCCGGTCGAGCGCGTGAAGAAGGCGAGCGCGACCGCGAGCAGGAAGACGAGCGACCAGGCGATCCCGATGCGGCTGAGTTGATAGACGTGGGTGCGGAAGGTGGGGATGCCGTAGAGGTCGAAAGCCTGGAACACCAGCACCGCGGCGGCCGACATGGCGAGGACCGCCGCCGGATAGCGCCAGTCGGGACTCGCTCCCGGATAGACGTAGAAGGAATAGATCGCGATCCCGAGCGCCAGGAGTGCGAGAAACTCGCAGGCGCGCACGCAGCCGGCGAGCACGACCGGCGAGATCGCGCGGGCGACCGGCTCCGCCGCGACGGCGCGTGCGAGCGGCCCAAGCTCCTCCGAACCGGCACGACGTGCGCCCGGCTCGGTGCTCGGCACGGTTTCCGCTATCAGGGCGGTCTGGCGGTCGCTGATCATGACGGTTGGACAGAGCGCACGCGGCGCAGGTCTCCAGCGGAGGTGTAGGGGCCAATCCTCACGAAAGTTTTAAGACCCGGTAACGCCCGCATGCGGATGGATTTTCGCCGCCAAAATCGGGGACACTGCCGGCCGGAATCGTTCGAAATCCGAGGCACGTTGCGTGAACAGGCCGTTTCCCCGTCTCGGGCTCGACATCCTCTACTTCAGCGGCTTGCATCTGTTGGCGCGTCCGCTCCTGGGCGGGGTGGGGGCGATCCTGAGCTTCAATCGGGTCCGTCCGCCGCGGCCGGACGCGTTCCAGCCCAACCGGCGCCTGGAGGTGACGCCGGGCTTCCTCGAGCGCGTGGTCCGCCGACTGCGGCGCGCGCGCGTCGATCTCGTCTCACTGGACGCGCTGCATCAGCGTCTGAGCGAGGGCGATTTCCGTCGCCGCTTCGTGTGCGTGACCTTCGACGGCGGCTATCGCGACACCGCGGAGCACGCGGCGCCGATCCTGCGGCGATACGACGTTCCCTTCGCGCTCTTCGTGCCGACCAGCTTTCCCGACCGCCTCGGCGAACTGTGGTGGGTCGCGCTCGAGCGGGTCGTCGCCGAGAACAACCGCATCGCGCTGCTGATGAACGGTCGCGAGCAGCGGTTTCACTGCCGCACGCTGCGCGAGAAGCACGAGAGCTTCGCGGCAATCCGAAGCCGGTTGTGGGAGCTTCTGTCGGACGAGGAGATGCGGGTCGTCGTGCGCGATCTGTCGGGCCGATATGCGGTGGATCTGCGCGCGATCTGTGCCGAGCTTTGCATGTCCTGGAACGAGATCGCCGAACTCGCCCGCGATCCCCTGGTCACCATCGGCGCGCAGACCGTGAACCATGTTGCCTTGGCAAAGATGAGCGAAGAGGCGGTGCGCTCCGAGATGACGATGAGCCGGGCGGTGATCGAATCCGCGCTCGGTGTCCGCCCGCAGCATTTCGCCTATCCGTTCGGCGGCGCCAGGGCCGCGGGCGCACGCGAATTCCGCATCGCCGCGGAGCTCGGCTTCAAGACGGCGGTCACGACGCAGCCGGGCGTCGTCTCGCGCCGCCACCCCGCGCACCTGATGTCCCTGCCGCGCTTCGTGCTCGACGGCGATTATCAGCGCCTGCGTTTCGTCAAGGTCCTGCTGTCCGGCGCCGCAACGGGTTTCCGCTAGCGTCGAGTCAGGATGGCGCGCGGGGGCTGCGCGACATCCAACTGATCAGCGGCATGGCCGGCAGCACCCAGCCGATGCCGGCCGTAAAATAGTAGAGCACCTGGACCGCCATGTTGGCCGAGGTCAGCGCGACCTGCGCCAGAGCCATCGCCAGCAAGGCCCACACGGTCACGAGCACGAGCAGCGCGATGGTGCCGATGAACTTGCGCAGGCGAATAGGCATGACCAAACCGTGACAGAGAGGCGCGGTGCGCGCGATTGCGGGGCCTCGTTCAGGTCTATATGGTCCCCGGCGCATCCCGCAACCCCGCAGGCGCATGACTGTTTCCCCCGACATCGCCGTCCGTCGCCGCGCGATCCGTGTCTGGCTGTGGTCGGTCGCCGCACTCATTCTTCTCATGGTCGTCGTCGGCGGTGCGACGCGGCTCACCGAATCCGGGCTGTCGATCGTCGAGTGGCAGCCCGTCACCGGCACGCTGCCGCCGCTGTCGCAGGCCGAGTGGCAGGCGGAGTTCGCCAAGTACCAGGTGATCCCGCAATATCAGCTCGTCAACAAGGGCATGAGCCTCGACGACTTCAAGACGATCTTCTGGTGGGAGTGGACGCACCGGCTGCTCGGCCGACTGATCGGGGCGGCGTTCCTGCTGCCGTTCCTCTGGTTTCTCTGGCGCGGCTATGTGGAGCCGGAATTCCGCGGACGTCTGTGGGGCATCTTCGCCCTCGGCGCGCTGCAAGGCGCCGTCGGCTGGTGGATGGTCGCCTCGGGCCTCGCCGATCGGGTCGAAGTCTCGCAATACCGCCTGGCGACGCATCTCACGCTCGCCTGCCTGATCTTCGTCGCGATCGTGTGGACGGCGCGGCGTTTCGCCTCGCATGCATGGGCCGACGTGCCACGCCGGCTCCGCTTCGGCGCCGTCGGCCTGCTCGCGCTCGTGCTGGTGCAGATCTATTTGGGCGCGCTCGTCGCCGGCCTGCGCGCCGGCCTCGTCTACAACACCTGGCCGTCGATCGACGGCGGCTTCATCCCCGAGAGCGCGCGGCTGTTCTTCCAGAACCCGCTCTGGCGCAATTTCTTCGAGAACACCCTGACGGTTCAGTTCGACCACCGCATGGTGGCCTATGCGCTCTGGACCCTGGCGATGCTGCACGCCATCGACGCCGCGCGCACGGTGCGCGGGCCGGCGCTGACGGGCGCTTTAGTTCTCGCCGGCGCCGTCACGCTTCAGGCGACCTTCGGCATCCTCACGCTGGTGCATCAGGTGCCGCTGTTGCTTGCGCTGCTGCACCAGGGCATGGCGATCGTCGTGCTGGCGGTCGCGACGATTCACGCCGAGCGCGTCATCCCGCGGAGCGTGGTCGCTCCGATGCCGGCGGCGGCACTGTCGTAGGCTTCAGTTTTTCCCGGGTTCCACGCAAGTGTATCCCGGGCGCAGCGCAGCACGCAGCGATGCGCTGCAGTCCCGTGGTCCAGTTTCTTCGTCAAATGATGCGGGTCTCGGATCAGCGCCGCACCCCTGCGCGCTGCACCGCGTCCG
>CAYVBN010000343.1:0-5456 GCA_964449645.1 uncultured Hyphomicrobiales bacterium | reverse complement strand
CTGAGCTGGTGGAATTGCCGGCTTGCGCCGGCCGGTAGCTTACGCATCGTCACTGATACCCGAACTTGAAACCGGGTCTGCGGCCAAATTTGCGGACAGCCTCAACGCGCGTGCCTGCCACGGAGACAGCCGGCAGCACTCATGCGGCGATCGCAAGTCGAGAAGGGCCCAGCGGGATCGAGGACGGTTGCCGGGCGAACATTTTGATGGGATTTTTGTTTCCATCGTATGTTCGAGGTTCGGTCGCACCACACCGCGTCTTTCGGGTCTTTCACGGGGTACAATGAAACCGTTCATCGTCACGAGTGAGGGCGGTATGGAGGCATCGGGACAGGGTGCTTCCCGGATCGAAAGTCCGGCGGGCAAGCCCGACGGTGCCGATATGTTGCGTGGCGAGGCGCAAGTCCGGGCGATCCTCGATGCGCTTCCCGCGGCCATCTACATGACCGACGAAGCAGGGCGGATCACTTACTACAACCAGGCCGCCGTCGATCTCGCCGGGCGGAAGCCGAAACTCGGCACGGACGAATGGTGCGTGACATGGCGGCTCTATCGGCCCGACGGCACGCGCCTGGCGCACGACGAATGCCCCATGGCGGTGGCCCTGAAGGAAGGACGCGCCGTGAGTGGAGAAGAAGCGGTGGCGGAGCGGCCCGACGGCACGCGTGTTCCGTTCCTGCCCTATCCGACGCCGTTGTGGGACGATGCGGGCAAGCTCGTCGGCGCGGTCAACATGCTGGTCGATATTGCGGAAAGAAAGCGGGTCGAGGAGTCGCTGCGCGACAGCGAGGAACGCTTCCGCAAGGTCTTCGAAGGCTCGAACGACGCCATCCTGGTGCTGGATCCGCAACGGAATGCGGTGCTGGAAGTGAATCCCGCCGGGGTGGTGATGTTCGGGTGCCGCAGCCGCGATGAAGTCCTGGCGACGCCGCTCGCCGAGTTCTATCCGGAAGACCAGACCTCGTTTCTGGAGTTCATGCGCAAGGTCCAGGAGCAGGGGGCCGGGTGGACGGACGAATTCGCGTCCCGGACAAAGGACGGCCGGCAGATCGCCAGTGAAATTTCTGCCTCATGCATCACCATCAGCGGTGCACGATGCGTGCTGCTGCTCGTGCGTGACGTCACCGCGCGCAAGCGCGAGCGGGAAACGTTGGTCCGCTTGACGGCTCAATCGGAGCAGCAGCGGCGCCTCTACGAAGCCATTCTCACCAACACACCGGATCTCGCCTACGTCTTCGACCTCGAACACCGCTTCATCTACGCCAACGAAGGTCTGCTCAAGATGTGGGGCATGACCCGGGAGGAGGCGGTCGGAAAGACCTGTCTCGAGCTCGGATACGAGCCCTGGCACGCGGCCATGCACGACCGTGAGATCGAGCAGGTGATCGCCACCAAGCAGCCCGTCCGGGGCGAGGTCCCTTTCACCGGCACGTTCGGCCGGCGCATCTACGACTACATCTTCGTCCCGGTGATCGGGCCGAACGGCGAGGTGGAGGCCGTTGCCGGGACGACGCGCGATGTCACCGACCGCAAGCAGACGATCGACGACCTGAATGTCCTCAAGAACGACCTCGCCAACCAGCTCGCCGACATGCAGCGCCTTTACGAGTTCAGCCGGCGCCTGTGGGAGCAGGACGATCTCAATGCCGTGATGCACGATCTGCTCCTTGCCGCCACGCAGTTGATGGGGGCGCGCAAGGGCAGCGTTCAACTGCGCGACCATGCGCACCGGGGCCTTCAACTCATCAGCACGGTGGGTTTCGATCGCGACTTCGCGGAGCGGTTCTCGCTGGTCGAGGCGAGCGGATTCACGACGTGTGCCGCGGCGCTCAACCGTCGCGCCCGAATCGTCGTCGAGGACTTTGCGACCGAGTCCGGATTTGCCCGGCTCGCTCAGACCGTGGCGCCTTACGGCATTCGCGCGGCCCAATCCACGCCCCTGCTCGACAGGGACGGCGCCGTCATCGCGATGCTGACCACTTACTTCGACCGGCCGTATCGGCCGTCCGACCGGCAGTTGAAACTGCTGGACCTCTATCTCGAAGTGGTGGCGCGGAAAATCGAGCAGAAGCGGCATCACGAGCATCGGGAAATGCTCCTGAACGAGCTCAATCACCGTGTGAAGAACACGCTGGCGACCGTGCAGTCGTTTGCGGTGCAGACGCTTCGCAGCGCGAATACGACGACGGAAGGGCGCGACGCGCTCGAAGGGCGGCTGGTGTCGCTCGCAAAGGCCCATGATGTGCTCACGCGGGAGCACTGGGAGGGCGCCGATTTGAACGAGGTCGTCGCGGCGGCGCTCGCGGCTTATTCCGGCGCGGCGCAGAAACGCCGTTTCCAGGTCGCTGGCCCCGCCATTCGGCTGAAGCCGAAGGCCGCGCTCGCCCTGTCGATGGCGCTGCACGAGTTGGCGACCAACGCCGTCAAATACGGGGCTCTGTCGAACGACGCCGGGCAGGTGAGCATCGGTTGGGAGGTCACGTCCGCGGATGCGCGGCGGTTCGACTTCCGCTGGCTGGAAAGCGGCGGGCCGCCCGTCAGCCTGCCGCGCAAGCGCGGATTCGGTTCGCGTCTCATCGAGCAGGGGCTGGCGCACGATATCGCGGGCGAGATCGAGTTGAACTTTGCCTCCGGCGGATTGACCTGCTCGATCCGGGCTCCCGCGGAAGAAATCTGCGCGGCCGTCGGTGAGCGATAAGCCCGTTGTCGAAAGCCGATGAAAAAAGGGCGCTCGACGAGCGCCCTTTCAAGTTTCGCAAGGTGGGTAGCTGGAGGTTTACGCCGAGTAGTACATCTCGAATTCGACCGGATGCGGTGTGTGCTCGAAGCGGATCACCTCCGCCATCTTCAGGTCGATGTAGGAATCGATGAAGTCGTCGTCGAACACGCCGCCCGCCTTAAGGAAGGCACGGTCGGCATCGAGCGAGGCGAGCGCCTCGCGCAGGCTGCCGCACACGGTCGGGATCTGCTTGAGCTCCTTTGGCGGGAGATCGTAGAGGTCCTTGTCGATCGCCGGGCCGGGATCGAGCTTGTTCTTGATCCCGTCGAGGCCGGCCATCAGCATCGCCGAGAACGCGAGATACGGATTGGCGAGCGGATCGGGGAAGCGGACCTCGACGCGCTTGGCCTTCGGGTTGGTGGTGTAGGGAATACGGCATGAGGCCGAGCGGTTGCGCGCCGAATAGGCGAGCAGCACCGGCGCTTCGAAGCCGGGCACCAGGCGCTTGTAGGAATTGGTGGACGGGTTGGTGAAGGCGTTGATCGCCTTGGCGTGCTTGATGATGCCGGCGATGTAGGACAGGCAGGTCTCCGACAGGTCGGAATATTTGTTGCCGGCGAACACCGGCTTGCCGTCCTTCCAGATCGACTGGTGACAATGCATGCCCGAGCCGTTGTCGCCGTAGACCGGCTTCGGCATGAACGTGGCGGTCTTGCCGTAGATGTTAGCCACCATCTGGATGCAGTATTTGTAGATCTGCATCTGGTCGGCCATCGTCACCATGGGCGAGAATTTCACGCCGAGTTCATGCTGGGCGGACGCCACCTCGTGGTGGTGCTTCTCGACCTTGACGCCCATCTTGGCCATCGCGGCCAGCATTTCCGAGCGCATGTCCTGCACCGAGTCCTGGGGCGGCACCGGGAAGTAGCCCATCTTGGTGCGGATGCGGTGGCCGAGATTGCCGCCTTCGTAATCGGTGTCGCCGTTGATCGGCAGCTCCACCTGGTCGAGCTTGAAACCCGTGTTGTACGGATCGGCCCGGTACTTCACGTCGTCGAAGACGAAGAACTCGGCTTCCGGACCGAAATAGATCGTGTCGCCGACTCCCATCGACTTCACCATCGCCTCGGCCTTCCTGGCGATGCCGCGGGGGTCACGGCTGTAAGGCTCGCCGGTTGTCGGTTCGAGCACGTCGCAGACGAGGACGAGCGTCGTCTCGGCGAAGAATGGATCGATCGTGGCGCTCGCCGGATCCGGCATGAGGGTCATGTCGGATTCGTTGATCGCCTTCCATCCGGCGATCGAGGAGCCGTCGAACATGACGCCTTCGGCGAAAGTGTCTTCCTCGATCATCGAGATGTCGAAGGTGACGTGCTGCCACTTTCCGCGCGGATCGGTGAAGCGGAAGTCGGCGTATTTCACGTCGTTGTCCTTGATCATTTTCAGGACGTCTTTGGCGGTCGTCATGGAATCCATACCCTTTCTAGACACCGGATTTTTTGTCCTCGCGGATCGGTCGGGACCGGCGTTTCAGATGGCATCCACTCCGGATTCCCCCGTGCGTATCCGGATGGCTTCTTCGATGCTGGAGACGAAGATCTTGCCGTCGCCGATGCGCCCGGTCTGGGCCGCGCGTCGGATCGCTTCGACGGCTTTCTCGACCATATCGTCGGCAAGGACAATCTCGATCTTCACTTTCGGGAGAAAATCGACGACGTACTCCGCACCCCTGTAGAGTTCGGTGTGACCTTTCTGGCGACCGAAGCCTTTGGCCTCCGTCACCGTAATTCCTTGCAGTCCGACCTCCTGCAGCGCTTCCTTCACCTCGTCGAGCTTGAACGGCTTGATGATCGCCTCGATTTTCTTCATCGCATGTCGTCTCCTGGCCGTCCGGCGGCACGCCGTCGGGAGGCCGCGCTTCCGTTAGCAGACTCCGTGCCAACCGGTATCGGCGGACGAAGGGCGGATTCTTGCGGCTTTTACGCCTCCGCTGAGGGCGGGTGCGCAACTCAGTGGCGGCCGCATGATTACAAAATAGGCAACGTGGCTACAAATACGCCACGACCTCCCGCGCCGACAGGATTCCGTTGACCATCTTCGGTGCGTTGTCGCCGGCAGCCGTGCTCGGTACTGTCCGGCAATGATCGAGCTTCTCACCACGTCCGAGATGGCGGAGGCGGACCGACGCACCATCGCGGCCGGCACGCCCGGACATGTGCTGATGGAATCGGCCGGGCGGGCGGTCGCGGACGCGGTCGCTGCGCGTCATCGGCTCGGCGCCCGGGTGGCGGTGGTGGCGGGGCCCGGCAACAACGGCGGGGACGGCTTCGTGGCGGCCAGGATCCTCGCCGAGCGCGGCTATCGGGCGGAGGTGCTGACGGTCGGCGATCCGGCGCGGCTGAAGGGCGACGCCGCGCAGGCGGCCGGGCGCTGGAACGGTCCGACCCGCGGAGCCGCGCCGGAGCACCTCGCCGGCGCCGACGTCATCATCGACGCGCTGTTCGGGGCCGGGCTCGACCGACCGGTCGAGGGGCTTGCACGCAGCATGATCGAGGCGATGAACCGGGCAGGGGTCCCGATCGTCGCCGTCGACCTGGCGAGCGGCATCAACGGCACCACCGGCGCGGTCATGGGCGTCGCCGCGAAGGCTGACGATACGGTCACGTTCTTTCGCCGCAAGACCGGACACCTCCTGCTTCCCGGCCGGTTGCACATGGGCCGCGTGCGCGTCGCTGAT
>CAYVBN010000342.1:0-4184 GCA_964449645.1 uncultured Hyphomicrobiales bacterium | reverse complement strand
GGCGCATCGAAGCTCGTTCGGCCATCGAGATGGCTCTTGACGGCGAACAAGGCCATGAGCATCGCCAGCGCCGTGACTCCGCCCAGGACAAATCCGACCATTCCGAGGGCCTTGGCGTCGGCCATGGACTGCTCCCGCGTTACGCCCTTTGGTCGCTCCGGCTCGCCCTCTGGTTCAGGGCGGGCGGTGGCGGCCCGCTCGGCCGCCCTGCGCCGCCCGGCACGCCGATTCCGCAGCAGATCCGCTCCGATCGGCCGTCGCGGTAGGAAAGCGGCCCCGGAATCGGGGCCGCCATGAGAAGTGTCCAGGTGGTTCATCCGCAGCGCCGAACCTTGTGGATAATGACGCGGTTGCCACGGCGCTCCCGGATGGTGACCGTACGGCAACCGTGGTGGTGATGGCGCCAATCGCGGTCGCGATCATGACCGATCCGCACGTCAACCTGGGCGATTTTCATCGGCCCGGGCGCCGCCAGGGCGGGCACGGCCATGCCGAGTCCCGCGACAGCCAACATCCCAAACATCAATTTTTTCATTGCGTCCTCCAATGGAAACCCCTGAAAAACCGGCGAGCCGGTACTTTGTTCCTCAGTGAGAGCAGGAATGTGGCGGCGGAGGGGACCGGCGCCTCGTCCGCGGGGCGGTTTCGCCATGATGATACCGCCCAAGGGGCTGCCGAAAACGATCAAAGGCCGGTGCGGCAGGCCAGTGTCACCGGCGATCCACAGCGGGCAAATTTCAGTCGGGCCACCGCGCATGCCGGATGCAGTCCTGGATGGCACGGGCGCGCCGATCGCTTAAATTCACACTCAGCACTGGGGGAATCGCATGATGCTCGCACCCGTGACGGGCCTCGCGCTCGTCGTTCTCGCGTCCACCGGGCCGATCGCGCCGGCCGATCCGTCGCCGATGTCGGTCGAGCAGAAGAACACCGCGATGCAGCCGTTCGTGCGCGGTGCCACCGAATGCATCGCCCGGACGGTGGCGGACAATCCGCAGTTCCGCGAGCAGCAACGCGCCGGCAAGCTCGGCGATCTCATCGTCGCCTCGATGCCGACCTGCGTGGGCTCCGTGCGGGCGATGATCGACGCCTATGACCGCTACTTCGGCGACGGGTCGGGCGAGGCCTTCTTCATGGGCCCCTATCTGGACGTGCTGCCGACCGCCGTCACCAAATGGGTCGACCAGTTCCGACGCTGAGCGCCGGACGCTTAGGGTCCGGACGCGGCGGGGTCAGTGCAGCACGTCGACGACGCGCATCCGCACCGGATCGACCAGCACCACCTCGTCTCCCACGACGGTGTAGCGATAGAGCTTGGTCTCCGGCACCTCGGTCAGCACGCCGTCGGGCAACGCGTAGAGCTCGATCGACGGCGGGACCGGAGCCCCGACCGCGGCCTTGAATTCCGCCGGTTGGCGCACCCGCCCCTTCTCCTGCCGGACGCCGCGCAGGATCACCTGCTTTTGCGCAGGATCGAGCGCGAGCGGCTCCTCGACGACGGTGGAACCGCTCGGGACGTTTGCGTCAGGCGCGAGACTGGGACTCGGCGTCGTGCTCGGAAGAGCCCCCGAGCCCGAACCGGGGCCGATCTCGCCCTGCGCCGCGGCCATCGCGCAGGTTCCGATCAGCATCAAGGCGATCATCGCCAGGCGAAGCATGTTCTCCTCCTGCAATCATGGGGAATGCCTCTCCAACGCCCAAAGCGGAGCGACGTTCACGCCCGCGGCGAAAATCACGCGGCGCAAGTAGAGTGGTAAGGTCGCGCCCGGCGGGGCGCTGCGTCAGCCGCTGAGACGGGCGATATCGGCGCCGCAGTTCGACAGCTTGTCCTCGAGCCGCTCGAAGCCGCGGTCGAGGTGGTAGACGCGGTTGACGACGGTCTCGCCCTCCGCCGCGAGCGCGGCGATGACGAGCGAGACCGACGCGCGCAGGTCGGTCGCCATGACGGGCGCGCCGCGCAGGCGGCTCACGCCCTCAACGGTCGCGGTCTCGCCGTCAAGGTGGATGCGCGCCCCAAGCCGGACCAGCTCCTGGACGTGCATGAAGCGGTTCTCGAAAATGGTCTCGGTGATGCGCGACGTGCCCTTGGCGCGCGTCATCAAGGCCATGAGCTGCGCCTGAAGATCGGTCGGGAAGCCGGGGAACGGCTCGGTTTCGACCTCGACCGGCTCGAGCCCGGCGCCGTTGCGCGCCACCCGCACGCCCGTGTTGGTCGCCGAGACCTGGACACCCGCCTGCCCCAGCACGTCGAGCGCCGATTGCAGCAGCTCCGGACGCGCGCCTTCGAGCAACACGTCGCCGCCCGTCATGGCGACCGCCATCGCGTAGGTGCCGGTCTCGATCCGGTCCGGCAGCACGCTGTGACGCGCGCCGCCGAGGCGCGAGACTCCTTCGACGACGATGCGCGCAGTGCCGGCGCCGGTGATGCGCGCGCCCATCTTGATCAGGCAGTCGGCGACATCCTTGACCTCGGGTTCCTGGGCGGCGTTCTCGATCACGGTCGTCCCGTTCGCGAGCACCGCGCCCATCAGGGCCGTGTGGGTGCCTCCGACGGTCACGCGGGGAAACTGCACCTCGCCGCCCCGGAGCCCCTTCGGGGCGCGCGCCACCACGTAGCCGCCGTCGATCTCGATCTGCGCCCCGAGTTGCTCGAGCGCCATGATGAGAAGATCGACCGGCCGCGTGCCGATCGCGCAGCCGCCCGGCATCGAGACGCGCGCCTCGCCCATGCGGGCGACGAGCGGCGCGATGACCCAGAAGCTCGCCCGCATGCGGGAGACGAGCTCGTAAGGCGCCGTCGTGTCGACGATGCGGGCGGCGGAGATGTGCAGCGTCTGGCCTTGATACTCGGTGTCGCCCGGCCGCTTGCCGCCGACCATGATGTCGACGCCGTGGTTGCCGAGAATGCGCTGGAGCTGCCCGACATCGGCGAGCCGCGGGACGTTTTCGAGCACCAGCGTCTCCTCGGTCAGGAGGCTGGCGATCATCAGCGGCAACGTGGCGTTCTTGGCGCCCGAGATCGGGATCGTTCCCGACAGCGAGCGGCCGCCGACAATGCGAATACGGTCCATAAACGCCCCCTTTCGGACGCCCGCCCCCGCATAACGCGGAGCGCCCTTCTAGAGCATGATCCCAAACCGTGGATACCGGTTTTCGGACAGGATCATACCCGAATCGGAAAAGGTCGGAGCGGGACGGCAGGCCCCGCCCGCTCTAACGGCCCTGCTTGTCGTCCGCAATATCGGCGGAATCGTGCCGCGCCGGCTCCCCCTGCCCCTTGGCGGCCGAACGGGCCTTGGCCTGGGCCTTGCGGCGCTTGAGGTTTTCCCGCAGAGCCGAACGCAAGCGCGCGCGACGTTCGGCGGGATCCGGTTTCGGCGGGGACGTCATGGCCGGAGCCTAGAGCATTTTCCGGCGGTGTGGAGACCGGTTTCGCCGCAGAAATTGCGACCGAACGTTAAATCGCGCGACGGCAGGCTGCGGCGGCGGGCAAAGGAAATACGGCGCGGGGGCAGATCCGTGCGGTTCGTCCTCACCGGTGAGCGACTTCCCGTCCCGTCGCATGTGGAGACCTCGGCTCCCGCGCAAGCCTGCGGCGGCCGCGCTTGCGCCTCTCCGACCCTTGTGGCAAGGATCGCGACGTTTCGCCGGCCTCGGAGCACGCGTCCCGCCGGCCAGCGCTGCCGTAGCTCAGTGGTAGAGCACTCCCTTGGTAAGGGAGAGGTCGACAGTTCAATCCTGTCCGGCAGCACCACAAAGCCAAACGCCCTCTCGATCACCGCTCATGAGATCAGACGCTGCAATGCTATCGAGTTGGCCGGAGGTCCAACATCCGGATCTCTTGTTTGCTCCGGGTCGTTCACGCCCGATTGCATGAAACGACGTCTTTGCTCCCACGGCTGTCGCCCGACACTCCAGAGGACATCACGCACAAGCGCCGGATCGAGAGTCCATCACAAGCGCATCGCCGCAAACGCACCAATGCCGTTCAACTGCGAATGAAGGCCAGCATGTCGGCGTTGATCGTTTCGGCCTCGGTCGTGGGCATGCCGTGCGGGAAGCCTTTGTAGGTCTTCAGCGTGCCGTTTTTCAGCAGCTTCGCCGAAAGCGGGCCTGAATCGGCATAAGGGACGATCTGATCGTCGTCGCCATGCATGACGAGGACCGGGACGGTGATCTTCTTC
>CAYVBN010000341.1:0-2148 GCA_964449645.1 uncultured Hyphomicrobiales bacterium | reverse complement strand
GCTCGACGAGCTTCCGGTGCTGACCATCCCGGGCAACCCGGTATCTGCTCTGGTCTGTGCGCTGCTGTTCCTGCGCCCCGCGCTGCGCGCAATGCTCGGCATTGCGCCCGCGGTGCTGCCCTTCGAGAAGGCGGTCCTCGGTGGTGCAATGCCGGAAAACGATCGGCGCGAGGACTACGTGCGCGGACTGCTCGAGCATCGCGGCCGTGAGGCGGTGGTCCGGCCGTTCCCGACCCAGGACAGCTCGATGCAGATGGCGCTCGCCAAGGCGGATGTGCTCATCCGGCGCCCAAGTTTTGCGCCGCCGGCGCGCGAAGGCGACGAAGTCGAGATCATCCGCCTCGAGGGTACGCCGGGTTGCCTTTAGGAGACGATCGCGCAGCGCGTTTCGCGCGGTCTCGTCATCTTGCGATCAGTGAAGCTTGGATGAGCCGTCGGCTTCGTCGATCGCAGGGACGCTTGGCGAACCCGGATGCTGCAGGGCCCAGCCCAACGACCGGCACGCGGCAAACGGAATTCCGAAGGAAACCTCGAAACCGTCTTCGGTGGCCAAGGTCATGATCACGCATTCCTTGTCGGTGCTTTCGAGCGACCACCGACCGAGGCCGAAGACGAAACGCGAGACATCGGAGTTCGTCTTCCGCCGCAGCGCCTGGGCCAACAGTCCGGGCAGTGTCATGACGACCGACTGAGCCTGCGCGAAAGGAAATTCGACGGAGACGGGATGACCATTCTCGTCGATGAAATTCAAGCGGACTGCGGTGCCATCTTCACCAGTGTCGCATGTCGTCAAGCCGCGGCTGATGATTCTTCGAGTCATCCGAATCGATGTCCGAACACAGAGTGCGAACGGGCGGCCGGAACCCAACCACCCGTCTTGTTCAGGCGTCAGGCCGTCCGGTAGCCGAGCATGGCTTTCACCTCGAGATACTCCTCGAAGCCGAACACGCCGTGCTCGCGACCGTTGCCGGACTGCTTGTATCCGCCGAACGGCACCTTGTTGGTTGAAGGCGCGCCGTTGAGATAGATGCGGCCCGCGCGGATTTTTGCGCCGATCCGGCGCGCATCGTCGATCGTCCCCGCTTGGACGTAGCCCGCGAGGCCATAGCTCGTGTTATTGGCGATCTCGACCGCTTCGTCTTCGGTGTCATACGTCATCATGGAGAGGACGGGACCGAAGATCTCCTCCTTCGCGATCGACATGTCGGACGTGACGTCGGCAAAGACGGTCGGCCGGACGAAATAGCCGCGGTTGAACCCGGTCGGCCGCCCGGGACCGCCGCAGACCAGGGTGGCGCCCTCCTTGGCGCCTTTCTCGATCAGGCCCTGGATCTTGTCGTACTGCGCCTTGCTGACCACCGGCCCCATTTGGATTTTCGGATCGAGCGGATCGCCGAGCCGCACTTGTTCGGCGGTCTTCTTCGCCAGCGCAATTGCGGTGTCCCGCTGCGAGCGGTGCACCAGCATGCGCGTCGGCGCCTGGCACGACTGCCCGGTGTTCATGTAGCAGCGCAACACCCCGGCCGGCACGGCCTTCTCCAGATCGGCGCCCTGCATGATGATGTTCGGGGACTTGCCGCCGAGCTCCTGACAAACCCGCTTCACCGTGGCGGCCGCCGCCTTGGCGACCAGGATGCCGGCGCGCGTCGAGCCGGTGAACGAGACCATGTCGATATCCGGGTGCGCGGAGATCGCTTCGCCCACGGTCGGGCCGTCGCCATTGACGAGGTTGAACACGCCCTTCGGCACGCCGGCCTCGTGGATGATTTCCGTCAGCAGAATGGTGCTCAGCGGCGCAATTTCGCTCGGCTTCAGCACGGACGTGCAGCCCGCCGCCAACGCCGGCGCGAGCTTCGACGTCACCTGGTTCAGCGGCCAGTTCCATGGCGTGATCAATCCGCAGACGCCGATCGGCTCGCGACAGACCATGGTGCCGCCCATGAACGTCTCGAACTGATAGGAGGTGAGGACGTTCACCATCTCCTTGAAGTGGTTGAGGGCGTTGACGGTCTGCACCTCGTGGGAGAAGGTGATCGGAGACCCCATCTCGGCCGTCATGGCGCGGGCGAGTTCGTCTTCCCGTTTTTCGTAGAGCGCGATGATCCGCTTGAGCAGCTCGATCCGCTCTTCGCGGCTCGTGGCTGCGTA
>CAYVBN010000340.1:0-19239 GCA_964449645.1 uncultured Hyphomicrobiales bacterium | reverse complement strand
CCGCCGGGCTCGTCGATCTCCTCGACCGGAGACGCGCCTTCCGCCGCGCGCGCCAGCTTGTGCAGGTCGTCTTCCGATGCCGCCCAGAACGCGATGCTCAGGACCCGGGGTTGATCGCCCAGCTCGCTGATGTGGAGATGGTGCTGGGGATCGGTCCCGCGCATGTAAAGCGCGCCGGACGTGCGCTCCGAGCGCGCGAGGCCGAAATCGGTGAGGAACTGTTCCTGCAGGTCGAGATCGGGCGTCTGCAGCCGGATCCACGCAATGTCGGTGACGCGGATGATGGGCTCGCTCACGCTTTCCCCCGGACGCGTTGGGATGCCGGATTCCGTCGGGTCTTCCGCCCGGGACGCGCGGCCTCCCTTGCGTTTGCCGCGAGCGCGCCGGCCGCGGTGAACTGCGGCGCGACCTTCAGGACGTTCTCGGCCGACTCCTCGATGTGCCGGGCGAGGAGATCGGCCGTGCGCGCGGCGTCGCGGGCAAGGGCCGCATCCTTGATGATCACGTGCTCGCGCAGCTTTGGGCTGCCCTCCGGGCGATAACGCTTCGAGAGCAGCCGGTAGCGCTCTGACTGATCGAACAGGATGGCGCGAAAGTTGAGCAGCCAGCGCGAACGGCAGGCGCTGACCAGCGCCTCGTGAAATTCGCGGTGGCGCTGCACCCATTCGGCGTGGCGCGCGAGCCGTTCCGCTTTCGACAGGTTTTCGATCTTCGAGAGCCGATGGAACGCGGTGAGGACGCGCGCTTCCCATTCGTCGTCGCCGTTCGCCACCGAGTCACGGGCGGCGCGCCGTTCGAAGTCGACGTGCAGGGCGGTGATGTCCAGGAGGTCGTCGCGCGAGACCGGCGCGACCCGGAACCCGCGCCCGGCGTCGACCGTGACAAGCCCCTCTCCGACGAGCTGCGACAGCGCCTCGCGCAGCGTGCCGATTCCGGCAGCAAAATCGTTCTGCAAATCGGCAAAGCGGAGCTTCTCGCCCGGCCCGTAATGGCCGGTCAGGATGCTTTCCCGCAGGCGGGTCAGCACCTCCATGCCGGCCGAGATCGTCGGCTCGGCCTGGGGCGCGTGCGCAGCGATACGCATGACGGCTCCGGAATGGACCCGGTTATTTTCAATAGAGTATGGATTTTCGAAAATCTGCGCAACCGCGAAATCACACGCCGGTACGCGCCGGTGGGCGGCGTATAAATGAATCGATTTGGTTGAAAGACAGGTTGATGTTTGACGCGGTTTCACCTCTCCCCGGCGGGGAGAGGTCGGCGAGCCGGGTGAGGGGGATCCAACGTCAATGAAAAAGGGAATACTCGCTCTGCACGCTCCCTCTCACCCGATTTCTTTGTTTCGCTCAGAAATCGATTTCTCCCCGGTGGGGAGAGGTGAGACGCTGCGCATCTCGTCCGCGCGCTACCGCGCGCTTTGCGGCTGCAAAAACGCGAAGTCGCAGCCGCGGTCCGCGCCGGTGATCTCTTCGGCGTAAAGCTTCGCGTAGCCGCGATCGGGCTTTGCGATCGCCGCCGGGCTTTCCGCGGCGCGGCGCTTCAATTCCGCGTCGTCGACCAGCAGCTCGATCTTGTTCGCGCGCACGGAGAGGCGGATTCGGTCGCCCGTCCGCACCAGTCCGAGCGGGCCGCCGGAGGCGGCGTCCGGCGTGACGTGCAGCACGATGGTGCCGAACGCGGTGCCGCTCATGCGCGCGTCGGAGATTCGGATCATGTCCTTCACGCCGCTTGCCGCGAGCTTCTTGGGGATCGGCAGATAGCCCGCCTCCGGCATGCATTCGGGCGCATGCGGGCCGGCATTCTGCAGCACCAGGATGTCCTCGGGGGCGACCTCGAGCGCCGGATCGTCGATGCGCGCGGCGAGATCGGCGAGCGAGGAGAACACGACCGCGCGGCCTTCGTGCTCGAAGAGGCGCGCGTCGGCGGCCGAACGCTTCAGGATCGCGCCCATCGGCGCCAGATTGCCGAACAGCGCCACCAGGCCGCCCTGCGGCTCGAGCGGCTTCTCGCGCGCCGCGATGATGCCGCGGTCGACCCAGGTCTCCTTGTCGGCATCGAGCCGCTCGCCGAGCGTTTCGCCGGTGACGGTCATGCAGTCGAGGTGCAGCAGCGGCCGCAGCTCGCGCAGCAGCGCACCCATGCCGCCGGCCGCGAAGAAATCCTCCATGTAGCCCGTGCCCACCGGCTTGAGGTTCACCAGAACCGGCGTCGTCTCGGAGAGCTCGTTGAGGCGATCGAGCGAGACCTTGACGCCGGCGCGGCCCGCGATGGCGGTGAGATGGATGACCGCATTGGTCGAGCCGCCGAGCGCGAGCAGCACGCGCAGCGCGTTCTCGACCGACTTCCGGTTGACGATGCGATCGGGCGTGAACTGAGAGCCGATGAGCCGCACGGCCGCGGCGCCCGTCGCCTCGGCGGCGCGCAGGCGGTCGGCGTGCACGGCCGGGATCGCCGCCGTGCCGGGGAGGATGAGGCCGAGCGCCTCGGCGAGGCACGCCATGGTCGATGCGGTGCCCATCACCGCGCAGGTGCCGGCGGTGGTCGCGAGCCGCCCTTCGATGGTCGAGATCTCCTCGGCGTCGATCGTGCCGGCGCGGTACTGCGCCCAGAAGCGGCGGCAGTCCGTGCACGCGCCGAGCCGCTCGCCGCGATGGCGGCCGGTCATCATCGGACCGGCGACAAGGCCGATGGCCGGCCGGCCGGCCGAGACCGCGCCCATGAGCTGCGCCGGCACGGTCTTGTCGCAGCCGCCCATCAGCACGACCGCGTCCATCGGCTGCGCGCGGATCATCTCCTCGGTGTCCATCGACATGAGGTTGCGGAACTTGAGGCTGGTCGGCGACAGGAAGACCTCGCCGAGCGAGATCGTGGGAAATTCGACCGGCAGCGCGCCCGCGGCGAGCACGCCGCGCTTCACCGCGTCGAGCAGCTCAGGGAAATGCCGGTGGCAGTTGTTGAAGCCCGACGGCGTATAGGCGATGCCGACGACGGCCTTCTTCAGCATGTCGCGCGAGTAGCCCATCGACTGCGCGAACGAACGCCGCAGGTAGAGAGAAAAATCGCGATCGCCGTAGTTGGTGAGGCCGTGGGCGAAGCCGGCGGGAGAGTCGGTCATGATCGTTCTGTCCAGGAGTTATCCGCCCGGTCGGCAGATCGTCCGGAAAGGGCTGGCAGACGCAGGTTACCGGATTGCCCGTCGACGCGCACGCGAAGTTGCTAGTGTGGCGGATTTGAAGTTCCTAGGATTGAGCAGCGAACTCCGATAGGAACTCCAAATCCAAAAGCCACACGAGAACATTGACTTGCTAGTGTCCCTTTGATTCCGAAGTTCGCATCGGAGCGTGCTGCGAGGCATTACGAACTTCGGAATCGGGACACGAGCGCGCCGCCGGGATATCAGAGCTTCGCCTTGATGTATTTCGGCTCCAGATAATCCCGGATGCCGAGCGAGCCGCCCTCGCGGCCCATCCCGCTCTCCTTCACGCCTCCGAACGGGGCTTCGGCGGTGGCGAGCAGCATGTCGTTGATCCCCACCATGCCGACCTCGAGGGCCTCGGCGGCGAGCGTCGCGGTACGCAGGCTGTTCGAGAACACGTAGCCCGCAAGCCCGAACGGCAGCGCATTGGCGCGCGCGACGACGTCGTCGAAATCCCGGAAGGTCGCGATCGGGGCGATCGGGGCGAACGGCTCCTCGAACATGATGCGGGCGTCGTCCGGCACGCGGCCGAGGACGGTCGGCTCGAAGAAGTAGCCGCGGTTGAATCCGGCCGGCACCTTGCCGCCCGCCAGCAGCTCGGCACCGTGTTCCAGCGCGTCCGCCAGCAGCGACTTCGCCCCTTCGAGGCCGCGCTGATTGGCGAGCGGGCCCATCGTGACGCCCTCCTCGCAGCCGCGGCCGAGCTTGAGCCCCTGCGCGACCTTGGCGAAGCGCTGCGAGAACGCGTCGTAAAGGCTTTCGTGCACGTAGAAACGACTGGGCGAGATGCACACCTGGCCGCAGTTGCGGAACTTCGTGGTGGCGCAGGTCTCCGCCGCCTTGATGGGATCCGCGTCCTCGAACACGAGCACCGGCGCGTGACCGCCGAGCTCCATCGACACCTTCTTCACGCCGTCGGCGGCGAGCCGCAGGATCTCCTTGCCGACCGGCACCGACCCGGTGAGCGAGACCTTGCGGACGATCGGCGAGCCGATCAGGTGCTTGGCGATGATGCTCGAGTTGCCGGTCACGAGATTGACGGCGCCGGGCGGCAAGCCGGCGTCGTGGCAGGCCTGGACCACGCCCATGCAGCTCCCCGGCGCCTCGCCGGCCGGCTTGACGATGATCGAGCAGCCGGCCGCGAGCGCGGCGGCGATCTTGCGGGCCGGCAGCAAAGCCGGAAAGTTCCAGGCCGCGAACGCCGCGACGACGCCGACCGGCTGGTAGATCACGCTCAAGCGCACGTCCGGCTGACGGCCCTCGATGATCTGACCGTAGATCCGCTTGGTCTCTTCGGCGTACCACTCGAATTGGTCGGCCGTTGCGTTCCATTCACCGCGCGCCTCGGCGATCGGCTTGCCGGTCTCCTGCGACATCAGAAGCGCCAGCGGTTCAATCCGCTCGCGCAGAAGGTCGGCAATGCGGCGCAACTTGGCGGCGCGCTCCCACGGCTGCACGCGCCGCCAGGCGCGAAAGCCCGTTTCGGCCGATTCGAGCGCACGATCGAGATCTTCGGCCGTTGCGTCGGGAATGCGGCCGATGACCTCCTCGGTCGCCGGATCGACCACGGTCCTGCTGCCGCGGCCCACCGCGGGTCCCCAGCCGCCCCCGATATACAGTCCGAAATCGTCGTACGCGTACATTTCGTCTCGACTTCCCATTTTCACGCCGTCGCACCGCGGCCGCGGCGCAGGGCGCCGTTACAGATCCTGCTCGATCCAGGTGCGCTGAACGGTGTCGCACCAGTTGCCGACGTTCCAATCGCCCCAGGCGCCGAGCCCGCCCAATTCGTCCGGACCGCAATAGACTGGAACATGAACGACGGAGAGCCCGTCGTGCGCGCGCGCCTTCTGCAAGGCGGAGCGCAGCTCCTCGGCCGACCAGCCGCCGTGCACGGCATGCACGCCGTCCACCGCGCTCGCGAGCCGCACGTAATCGACGGCAACGCTGTCGTTGGTGCGGAATTCGTGGCCGTACTGCGCCATCTGCAGGCCGGTGATCGCCGCCATCCGGCGATTGTCGAAGATGACGATCATGCCGCGCGCGCCATGCGCCACGCCGTCGATCAGGATCTGCGGGTTCATCATGAACGAGCCGTCGCCCGAGAAGGCGATGCCGTAGCGCGGATTGTCCGCGATCGCGGAGGCGAGCAACGCGTTTACCGCGAACCCCATATAGGAGGCGCCCGACTCGGTGAACGTCTCGCCCGTCCGATCGTCTTCGACGATCTGGAAGCCATTCGCCTGCACGTCGCCGGCATCGAAGAACTTCGCCGCGCCGATCTCCTTGGCGAAATCGGCGACGATCTTGATGGCGGCGGGTTGCGACAAGGCGGCCCGCCGCCACGCCTCGTCACGCAACGGCGCCGCCGCGAACCGCAGCCGCTTGTAGGCGTTCCACTCGGATTTCTTGGCCGCGCAGTCGGCGAGCCACCGCTTCTTGCCCTGCTTCGCGCCGAGCGTCTCGAGCTGCGTCGCAAGGCGCTGCGCGACCGCCGAAATGTCGCCGACCAGCGCCAGCGTCCGGTTATAATGGGTCGCGTCGGCGAAATCGCCGTTGATGTTGATGACGTGCTGCGCCGACTTGTAGCCGATGCCGGAGCAATCCGCCTGGCAGACGGCGCGCGAGCCGACCACCAGCAGAAGGTCGGCGTTCGCCATGGCGTAGTTGCCGCTGATCGAACCTTTCGAGCCGCCGACGTGCATGTTCTGCGGATGCGCGTCGGGCAGCACGCCGGTCGAGCCGGGCGACAGCACGACGGCTGCGCCGGTGGCTTCGGCGAGGCGGCGCACGGCCTCGTCGTGCCCGCGCGTGCCGCCGCCGGCCTTGATGGCGACGCGCTCGGCAGCGGCGATCAGCTTCGCGGCGCGCGCGATGGTCGAATCGTCGGCCGGCGCTAACGGCGGCAGCTCCGGCTTGCCCGGCAGGGCGGCGAGATTGTGCGTCAGCCGTGCCGGCTGCGTGTTGAGCGGCAGCAGCAGATAGAACGGCCCGGCCCGATAGGGATGGTTCACCGTCAGCGCGCCGCGGCGCAGCGCGTCGCGCAGCGCCTCGGGCGTATGCAGCACGTAGGAGCGGCCCATGATGGCGGTCATCCGGCCGAACAGGCCCTGCTCCTCCTTCGGCACCTGCTGCATGTTGTAGCCTTCGCCGAAGGTCGTTTCGTCGCCATAGATGTGATAGAGGCCGACGCCGTTCGAAGCGCTGGCGAGCGAGCCCGCGAGCGCCTGCAAGGCGCCGGGACCGATCGAGGTGACGACCGCGGGCGTCTCGCCGTACTGCCATCGCAGCGCCGTCGCGGCGTGCGCCATCGCGACCTCGTTGCGGCAGTTGAACGTGCGGGTCACGCCCTCTTCTTCGTAGATGCGCAAGACGTCGCCGAGCTCGGTCGATCCATGGCCGAAGATGGCGAGATACTTGCGCACGCCCTGCTTGAGCAGGCCAAGCACGAGCGCTTCGGCGAGCGTCGTGTCGACGAGCTTGGGGAACGCGCCGCTTTCCAGCGCCGCATCGATCCCGCCGGCCTTGGCCAGCGCACGGGCGCGCTCGCGCACCTGCCGGCCGTGGTCGCTCTCAGGATTACGCGTGAGCATGCGTCATGCCTCCTGGCGGCGCAGCTTGCGGCCGCGCCTCTGTCCGATCACGTGCACCGCGAAGATCACGATGGTCAGGCCGAAGAACAGCATCGCGGTCGGCGAGGTGTAGAACACGGAGAAATCGCCCTCGGACATCAGCAGCGCGGTGCGGAACTCGCGCTCCATCGTGCCGCCGAGCACGAGGCCGAGGATGATCGGGGTTACCGGGATGCGGACCCGCTGCAGGATGTAGCCGAGCAGACCGATGCCCAGCATGACGTAGACGTCGAGGAAGGAGTTGCGGATCGCGTAGGAGCCGACGACGCACATCACCATGATGCCGACCGCGAGCAGATGCGAGGGCACCATCAGGGTGCGCACGAACAGCCGCACGCCGTAAAGCTGCATCACGCAGACCATCAGGTAGCCGATGATGATCTCGACGTAGATCGTGTAGACGATGTCGGGATGCTCGGTGAACAGCAGCGGCCCGGGCTGCAAGCCGTGGATCATGAGGCCGCCGAGAATCAGGGCCGTCGCCGGATCGCCCGGGAAGCCGAGGCTGAGCATCGGGATCATGGCGCCGCCGGTGACCGAGTGGTTGGCGCATTCGGGGGCAATGACGCCGCGGATGTCGCCCTTGCCGAAGCTCTCGGGATCCTTCGAGAAGCGCTTGGCATGGTCGTAGGCGAGGAAAGCCGCGACCGGACCGTGCGCGCCCGGCACCAGGCCCACGACGGTGCCGAGCGCCGAGGTGCGCACCATCAGGCTGAAGTTCTGCCACAGGAGCCGCCAGGACGGCAGCTCGACCTTGACGCTCTGCGGGTCAACCGGCTTGGCGCCGCCGTGGAAATATTCCGCCAGCGTGCTGATGACCTGCGGTATGGCGAAGAGGCCGACCATGGCGACCACGATGTCGATGCCCTGCAGCATCGTGGTCGAGCCGAAGGTGAGACGCGCGACGCCATCGAGCGAGTCCTGGCCGATCGTGGTCAGCATCAGACCGATGACACCCCCGATGATCCCGCGCAGCAGCGAGCGATCGGACAGGCCGCAAATGGTCGAAAGGCCGAACACGACCAGCGCGAAAATCTCGGCCGGACCGAACGCGATCGCCACACGCGCGATCACCTCGACCGACACGATCATGATGAGGAGGCTGAACAGTCCGCCGAACGCCGAGGCGACCACCGAGGTGCCGCAGGCGAGGCTCGCCTGCCCCTTCTTCGCCATCGGATAGCCGTCGATCACGGTGGCGGCGGTCGACGGCGTGCCCGGAATGCCGATCAGGATCGCCGAAATGCAACCGCCGGTCATGCCGCCGATATAGGTCGCGAGCAAGAGGCCGATGGCCGGCACCTGCGCCATGCCGAAGGTGAACGGCATGACCAGCGCCAGCGCCATCGTGTAGGTGAGCCCCGGAATGGCTCCGAACACGATGCCGACGATCGAGCCCAGCAGCATCGCGCTGAGCGCCTCCGGCGTGGTCGATCCGGCGATTGCGGTGACGATGTGTTCCATCGGCTGGCTTTCAGAACAGAGAAATGACCGTGCCGTGGGGCAGATAGACGCCCATCAGCCATCCCATGACGAAATAGATGCCGAAGCTCATGCACACCGACATCCCGACAATAACCGGCAGCGACCGCACGCCGAGCGCAAAACGCAGCAGCCCGACGATCACCGCGATGGTCGCGACCACGAAGCCGACCCAGTCCATGAAGAGCGCATCGGCGAGCCGCGAGCCGGCGACGACGCCGACGGCCCACCATTCGCTTTTGCGGTCGAACTTGCGCACCGACGATTCGGGCTGATCCCCCGCACCGTCGGCAGCATTTCCGAAATAGCTGTTGACAATCAGCGCCAACGCGAGCGCGGCCAGCCCTATTCCGAGCCAGAGCGGCACGTCACGCGGCCCGACCAGCGCCCCGCCGTAATTGCTGGGCACGGTCATCAAGACCGTGCCACACCACACGGCGGCGAAGACGATCAGAACCGTGCCGACGATCCGGTCGCGGACATGCTCGTTCATCGGCCGCTCATTTCTTCTTGAGATTGAGGTCGGTCATCAACTTGGAAATTTCAGCATCGTCCTTCTGGACGACCTTGCCGAACTCGTTGGCGGGAAGGAATGCGGGCGTGAAGCCGAGATTTTGTCCGGCCTTCTGGAACTCCGGCGAGGCAACCGCCTCCTTGGCGGCCTCCTGCAGCTTCTTGACCACAGCCGGCGGTGTGCCGCTCGGAGCGGCAAGCCCGCGCCACATGGTGATGTCGAGGCCCTTTGCGCCCGCTTCGTCACAAGCCGGCGTCTCCGGCAGCAGCGGGATCCGCTTGGCGCTGGTCACGCACAGGATGTTGAGCTTGCCGGCCTTGGCCTCGCCGACGAATTGGTTGGGCCACTGCACGGCCACATCGATACGGTTGCCGAGCAGCTCCGCCGGCGCGCGGCCCTCGCCGTACGGCACGTAGATCACCTGCAGGCCGAGCCGTTTGAACAGCGCCGCCGACGTCAAATGCGTGAAGGAACCGAACCCGGAAATGCCGACCTTCAGGCGCTTGCCCGATTTCTTGGTGCCCTCGACCATGTCGTGCAGCGTCTTCCAGCCGGAGCTGGCATTGACGGCAACTGCCGGCACTTCGAGGCTGACGCGAGCGATCGGCGTGAAGGCCTTGTAGTCGAATGGCAGGTTGCCCTGATAGTGGACGGTCGAAATCGAATTCGAATTCCAAACGATGTTGTAGCCGTCGGCTGCGGTATTCTTGACGTAGGTGTAGCCGATTGCACCGCCGCCGCCGGGGCGGCTGACCGCGACTACCGGCTCGCCCAGCTTCTTCGACATCAGATCGGCGAGGACCTGCGCGGTCGTCTGCGCCGAGCCGCCGAACAGCACCGTCATCTCGACGGGCTTCTCCGGAAACTCCGCGCGCGCGGCCGCCGGAGCAAGAATCAACGCGAGTGCCGCGCCTGTGGCGGCATGTAAAAACGAATGACTCCGAAAACTCATCTGGTTCGCTCCCTGGCTTGGGTCTGGGCCGTCTGGCTTGCGCCTGTGGCCGTTTTATGAGCGGGTTTCCCCGCTCCGTCGTCCGTTACGTCACGTTCTCGAATTCCTGCGTCCGCTGCTGGATTTCCGGCGCCCGCTGCTGGCGCGCGACAGCTTCCTTCTCCCGCAGCGCGGCTCTGATCTTCTCGGGCGTCGCCGGCAGCGACGTGATGCGCACGCCGATCGCATCGTAGATCGCATTCATGATGGCCGGAATGGTCGGCACCATGGCGGGCTCGCCAATTCCCTTGACGCCGAGCGGTCCGATCGGATCGGGATCCTCGACGATGAGCGACGTGATGCGCGGCACGTCGAGGGAGGTCGGCAGGATGTATTTGGCGAACCCCGGGGTCGTCGTGCGGCCGTTCTCCAGCCGGTAATCCTCCATCAGAGCCTGACCGAGCGCCTGAACCACGCCGCCTTCGATCTGGCCTTCGACTCCGCGCGGATTGACGGCGCGCCCGACATCGTGCGCCGCCCAAATTCCGAGCACCTGAACCTCGCCCGTCACCGTGTCGACCTCGACTTCGGCCACCTGGCAGCCGAAGACGTAGGCCTGCCAGGGACGCCCGCTACCATCCACCGGATCGAGGCCGGTCGCATCCGTGCCGAACGATCCTGAACCGACCGGCACGACACCGCGCTGCTTGCACAGCGCCACCGCCTCGCTCATGTCCATCCGGTGGTTGGTGTCCTCGGCCCAAATCTCGCGATTGGCAATGCGGATCAGCGCCGCATCGACTCCCCATTGGCCGGCGACCACCTCGACGAGCTTGGCGCGCGCTTCGCGCGACGCGATGGCGACGACGTTGCCGATCATGTATGTCTGCCGTGTTGCGCCCGCGTGAGCTGCTTCCGGCGCCCGCGCCGTGTCGTTGTCGCCGATCGTGACGTCCTCGGGACGGATTCCGAGCTCGTGGGCGGCGATCTGAGCCAGGACGGTGAGGATACCCTCGCCGATCTCCGTCACGCCGGTGACGATCTTGGCGGTGCCGCCGTCGTCGAGCTCGACCCAGGCGGCGGCGCGATCGACCGTCGCCGTACGGGCGATTCCGTACCAGCCGCCGGCGACGCCGCGTCCGCGTTTTCTGGCCATGTCAGGCAACCTCGCTGCGAGCGTCCGCCTCGGCGAACCGGGCGCCGAGCGAACAGGGTGCGCGCACGCCGTCGCCGCCGAGATCGGAACGGCTATCGCCGCGCGACGTCGGCGGCCCGCTTTCCCAGCGGGAGCCTTTCTCCGCGGCATCGAGCACGCGCAGATAGCTCACGGATCCGAGCTGGTGCTTGGTGTGGGTCACCGCGCCGTTCCGCATGGCGTTGATCCGCCGGATCTCGAACGGGTCGAGCCCGAGCCGTTCGGCGCACATGTCGATGAGCGACTCGGTCGCAAATTGGGTCTGCAAAGCCCCGAACGAGCGGAACGCGCCGGACGGCGTATTGTTCGTGTAGATTCCGTAGGTGTCGATCTTGACGTTCGGAATGGCGTAGGGGCCGGCCGCCAGGATGGCGGCCTTGCGCATCACGCCCTCGGTGGAGAGCGCATAGGCGCCACCGTCGCACACCATTTTCATCTCATAAGCCAGGATACGGCCGTCACGCGTGAGGCCGATCCGACACGTGGTGGAAGACGGATGCCGCTTCGCCGTCGAAGCGATCGATTCCTCACGGGTGAACTCCAGATGCACCGGGCGGCGGGTCTTGATCGCCATGAGCGCCAGCATGCCCTGGTAGATCATGTCCTCCTTGCCGCCGAACCCGCCGCCGACCGGGCTCATGATGAAGCGCACCTTGTTGATCGGCCGCGCCAGGATGCGCGCCAGCATGTGCCGGTGATGGGTGATGTTCTGGTCGGGCGAATGGATGACGACCACGCCGTCATGGTCGACGTAGGCGAGCCCCGCCTCGGGCTCGAGATAGGCGTGCTCGATCGCCTGGGTCGAGAAATTCTCCTGCACGACCAGATCGCACGCGGCGAACGCCCGTTCGACGTCGCCCTTGCGGATCGGAATGTGCTTGGTGATGTTGTCGGGCGCGTAGTCGTGCAGCACCGGGGCGCCGGGCCGCATCGCCTCCTCCGCGCTGAACACGGCCGGCAGCGGCTCGTAGACGACCTTGATCTTGCCAAGCGCGCGGCGCGCCGTCTCTTCATCCTCGGCCGCCACCGCGGCGACCGCTTCGCCGACGTAGCGGACCTTGCCGCGCGCCATGATCGGCTGATCGTTGACGAAGACCCCGAAGCCATCCGTGCCCGGCACATCCGCGCTCGTGATTACACCCTCGACGCCGGGAAGCTGCTCCGCCTCCGACGTGTCGATCGACGCGATGCGCGCATGCGGATGCGGCGAGCGCAGCACCTTGAGGTGCAGCATGTCCGGCATCAGCATGTCGCCGGCATATTTCAGCGCGCCAGAGACCTTGCTCGGCGCGTCGATGCGCCGGACGTTGACGCCGATGAAGTTTCCGTCCTGGGCTTCGTCCTCGGCGAGCGCCGTCGCCGGCTTGCGACCGTTGAGCACGTCGCGCGCGAGCCCGACCGCTTCGAAGATCTTCTGATAGCCGGTGCAACGGCAGATGTTGCCGCCGAGCTGCTCCTTGATGGTCTCGTCGCTGACGAACGGATCGGCGCGCAGCGCCGCGGTCGCCGCCATCACCATGCCAGGAATGCAATAGCCGCATTGGCTGGCCCCGGCCTTGTGAAAGGCCTGCTGCAGAACCGTCAGCTCGCCCGCGCGCGCCAGTCCCTCGACCGTCTCGATCGTTGCGCCGCGCGCCTTGGCCACCGGCACGAGGCAGGACTTCACCAATCTGCCGTCGACGAAGACCGAGCAGGTGCCACATTCACCGGCGCCGCATCCTTCCTTGGCGCCGGTCAGATGAAGATCGTCGCGCAGGAAATCGAGCAGGCGCTGCGACGGTTTCGCGTTGCGCGCGATGCGGCGTCCGTTGACGGTCGCTTCGATGCGGATGTCAGGCATAGCTCGCCTCCAGTTCGGGTGCGAGGGCGCGCGGATCTATTCCGGCGCGCCGGATGGCATTGAGAAGTCCACGCAGAAGAAAGCCGCGCACGACCTCGCGACGGTAGGCTTGGCGGGTCCGCGACCGCACGAGATCGACCGGCATCTCGGCCGCCCGTTCCAGGCGCTCGGAACAGATCGTCCCGCTGCGGAGAAACGTCTCGATGTCCGTGAGGCGATGCGGCACCGGACCGATCCCGCCGACCGCCAGGCGCACGTCCTCGAAGCGGGACCCGCTCGCGTCGAGCCGGACCAGAACCGCGACGCTCACGAGCGAAATGACCAGCGAGCGACGATGCCCTACCTTTTCGAAGCTGCCGCCGTATCCGGGAAGGCTGTCGCACGCGATGGCGACGAGAATCTCGTCCGCTTCGATCGCTGTCTTTCCGGGGCCGCGAACGAACGCCTCGAGCGGCATGCGACGACGTGCGATCGCGCCGTTACGCCAGGCTGCGAGCTCCACCTCGGCGGCGTGGGCGAGCAGCGGTGGCGTCAGGTCGGCCGCCGGCGACGCATTGACGATGTTGCCTCCGACGGTCGCGGATTCGCGAATCTGATCGTCGGCAAACCAGACGGCGCAGCGCGGCATGGCGGGCAAAGCCGCGGCGAGCGCGGAATCGTCGAGAAAGCGCTGCACCGGCGTGGCGGCACCGATGCGCACGCGCCCGCCCTCGATCCTGCGTTCGGTCAATTCGGGAATTCCCGTGACGTCGATCAGCACCGGAATGTCGACGTCACCCGCGCGGCCCTCGCGCGCCCAGGGCAGCGTGTCGGTCGCCCCGGCGACGATGCGGAAGCGATCGCGATGCTTCCGCATCAGCTCGAAGGCCTCTTCGAGCGAGGTCGGGGCCAGATACTCGTCGCAATAGAGCATCGCCGATCCGCTGCCGCGGTCCTCTCCGTTCCTATTCCGCCGCCTCTTTCTGCACGACCGGCACGCCCCGGGCCTTCACCACCACCTTGATGGCGTCTTCGACACGGTCCTTGGCGTAGCGAATGGCGGTCGGCAGATCTTCGAGCGCGAAGGTGTGCGTGTGGATTTTGGTCGCGTCGAAGCGCTTCTGCTTCATGAAGGCTTCGGCGCGGTGCGTGGCGCTCTTGCCCTCGCCGCGAATGCCGTAGACGTAGATGTTGTTGCGCACGATGTGCGCGATATCGACCGGAGCCTCACCGTGCGGGAATGCGGCAAGGCACACCTTGCCGCCACGGTTCACCATCTTGATCGCTTCGTTGAGCCCATTGGGGGCCGCCGAGCATTCGAGCACGTAGTCGACGCCCTTGCCGCCGTTGAGCGCCTTCACGGCTTCGACGACGTCCTTCTCCTTGCGGATGTTGACGACGTGGTCGGCGCCGAGCTCGCGTCCGATCTGCAAGCGATTGTCGCGCGTTCCCGTGAGGATCACCGGCGACGCGCCGAGCGCCTTGGCGACCGCCACGCCCAGCAGCCCGATCGGACCCGGCCCGGTCACCACCACGCTTTCGCCGGCGACGAGCCCACCGAGCTCGGTGAGACCGTACATCGCGGTGCCGGCCGTCACCACCAGCGTCGCCTCTTCGTCCGACAACTCGTCCGGGATCGCGACCAGCGTGTTGATGTTGTTGACCTGGTACTCGCAGAAGCCGCCGTCAGTCGTGAACCCGTTGGCGCGGTGGCCCTTGTCGAGCTCGCCGTAGTTCAGTCCGTAGTTGTGGCACGAGGTGTACATGCCCTCGCGGCAGCGCTTGCACTGCCCGCAACCGGCATGAATTTCGACAGTGACGCGCTGGCCGATGCGGTACTCGTCGACGCCCGGACCAAGCGCCACGACCGTGCCCATGTATTCGTGGCCCGGCGTGAAGTTCTTGTTGAACGGAAGTCCGCCCTGAATCGAGGCGGGCGGGCCGTTGTAGATGATCTCGAGATCGGTCGCGCAGATCGCCACCGCGTCGATGCGCACCAGCACCTCGGCCTTGCCGGGCACCGGGACGGGCTTCTCGCCCAGGGAGAGCTGGCCCGGATCGCCGAGCACCCAGGCCTTCATGCGGTCCGGAATGGGAAAATCCGGGCTCGTCTTCACACCGGCTGGGGCGAACATGTCTTCACTCTCCCTTCGTTCAGTGCATCATTTCAATGAATGCTCGTGTTTCAACTTTCCAACGGCTCGTCGTCATCGCCGCGCGGCAGGTCCGCGCCGAGCTCACCGAATTCGGCCGAGAGATCGCGCGCGCCGGCGACGACCGCTTCCCGCATCAGCTTCAGGTGCGATTCCGTGGCCCGCACGGCGGGCGCAGAGGCGCTGATCGCCCCGACGACCGCTCCCGAGTAGTCGCGGATCGCCGCGCCCACACAGACGACGCCGGGCTGGAACTCCTCGTTGTCCATCGCGAATCCGTTGCGCCGGACGAGCCGGAGCTCCTCGATGAGCACATCCGGATCGGTGAGCGTCGCGGGCGTGAAGACCGCCATTCCGTGCAGGGCCAAGATGCGGCGGATCTTCTCTTCCGGCAGCCACGCGAGCATCGCCTTGCCGGCCGCCGTCGCGTGCGGCGCGTCGGAGGTTCCGAGCCCGCCCGCATCGACCCGCAGCGCGTGCCGCGCGTCGAACTTCAGCAAGTTGACGATGGCGTCCCCCTGCATGACGGCAAGATGCACCGTCTCGCCGGTCGTCACGTTGATGCGGTCGAGAACCGGACGGGCGCGCTGCGGCAGGTCGACCTGCTTGAGGAACGAATGGCCGAGATGGAGCACGCGGGCGCCGAGCGCGTAGGTGCGGCCGGGACGCTTGGCCACGTAGCCGCGCTGCGCCAGGGTCGACAGCAGGTGATGGCAGGTCGAGACGTTGAGGCCCGATGTACGCGAGAGCGACGTCAATGTCGTCTCGCCGCCGGCCGCCGCCAAGGCTTCGAGCAGAACCAGCGCGCGGTCGACGGATTGAATCGCGCCGCGGGCCGGATCGCCACGCCCCGCAGGCGACGCGACATCGTTCGATGGCGATGGAAGCTCGAACGCTCCCGGCCGGATGTGAGCGGCCTTGGCCACTGCGAATTCCTTGGGACTGGGGCCTCGGTCCCTTCAAGAACCTCGCCTGAGGCCCTGCGTCAAGGGTTTTTTCAGATAGACGTAAATGATTTCATAATATGAAAATATGCGGAAATTCTCGCTGTTAAGATGTGGTCCGCAAAGGCAATTCCGGTCTGGCGCAAGATCACGCTCTCTCTTTATTACTAGGTACAAGCCGCGCATGATGTCCTCGCGGATCACCTGCGCTGCGTTCGATCGTGCTGCCCCTCGGCGCGAGCCGCCCGGTCGATGTGGTCGGATCGATGGAAGTGCCTTCGAGGTCGGGGCAGTCCCTCAGTCATTCCGACGAAAGCTGGAACAAGAGATGTGAGGGTTCAGCGCGGCGGGAGCCCGCCGCGCCTGCAGCCCGGACGTGGTTCGCGCGTGAAACGCGAGACCGCCCGCCAAGCCTCAGCCGACGAGAGCCGCGTGCTCGCTCCGGCCTTCGGTCAGCCCCCTTGCCTTCATCCAATCGTATGTGCGGCCGAACAGCGTCGGATCGTAGTAATCGACGTGCTTGTACCGTACAAAGGCCCTGAGCAGCTCGTTCGGCTTCAACGCGCCCGCGGCGTGAGCCGTCACATGGTGCGCGTACTTGTAGAAATCGCCGTTGATGAGATCGACCGCCGCGTTTTCGGCGTCGTAATAGGCCTTGCGCTGATCGGGGGTAAGGTCGGCCGAAATGACCTCCCCGCCGCGGTAGAACGAGGCGGCGACGATGTGCGCCCCTTCCTTCAGAGCCAGGCTGATGAACGGCTCCATCACGGTCACCACCCGGTGCGAACCGTTCTTGAGACCCGCCCAGCGCATTTGCGGAAGCCCGCCCTGCTCGATCTTCACATGCTCGGGTCCCACCGCGCTTTCCAGCATCTGCAGCGTCGTGAAATGCGAGCCGGTGGACTCCTGCACGACGACCGGAACGTCCGCGAGATCGCGCGGCACCTGCAACGTCTCATCGAACGTGATGATCGCCTGCGCCGCAACGGCGGCCCGCAGCGCCGCGATGTTGCCGCTCCGGTTGCCGCGCTCGAGGCGATCGATGCTCGCCCATTCGCACACGTTGTAGCTGTCGGCCGAGCCGCAGTCGAACAGATGCTCCTTGAGGCGCGCCATGATGGGACGTCCCGCCCGATCCTTCTCGCGGTCGGCGTATGTCGCCGAGAAGCTCACGTCGAGCCCGGCCTCGGCGAACAGTCCCTCCTCGATTCCGACAATGACCGGAAGATCGAAGACCGGGTTGTTTGGCGCAATCTTGACGACGGGCATTGCCTCGCTCGATGCCATCACGGACCTCACTCTTGTTTGCACGCAAAAAGCTGCACTTGATCCCCGCTCGGCGGACCGATCGAAATCCTATCACGGTTGCCGCCGTGGCGCACGGCCGGACACGCCGCATGTCGTCCCTGCCCGGCCGAATGGCGCCTTCGCGAACGAAATTTCCCGGCCTCCATCAGCGGGGCGAAATTCCTGCTGCCTTTGCAAGATTCGCGTTGAGAACAAGCTCCTTTCGCACGAACGCGTTGAACTCGTCCGCGGTCATCTCCATCGGCTCCACGCCGAGCTTCGCGAGTTTCTCGCGGACCGCGGGATCGCGCAGGACATTCGAGATGTCGCGGTTGAGGCGGCCGACGATCGCGGGCGGCGTCTTGGCCGGGGCAAATACGCCGATCCAGAAATTGTACTCGGAATCCGGATAGCCGGCCTCGAGCGTGGTGGGAACGTCCGGAAGGATCGAGGTGCGCTTGCTGCTGCTCACCGCCAGCGGAAGCAGCTGCCCGCTGCGGATGAACGGCAATGCGGCCAGAACGGGCGAATAATAGACGTCGACCCGGCCGGTCATCACCTCGGTCAAGGCCTCCGGGGCGCCTCTGAAGGGGATCGGCTGGCCTTGGAAACCGGCGCTCAGGCGAAACCGCTCCATCGTGAGATAGATCGGGCTGCCAACCCCGATCACCCCGAACGTAATCGCCCTCTGCTTCCCGAGCGCGACGAGGTCCTGAACGGTACGGATGTTCTTGGACGGCGCGACGACGAGGACGCTTGGGAGGTTTCCCAAGGGTGCGATCGCCACGAAATCCTTCACCGGGTCGTAGCTCAAATTAGCGACCGTGGAAGGTGCAAGGATGTGCGCGGACGAATGCGCCAGGAGCGTGTAGCCGTCGGGCTCCGCCTCGGCGACCGCGCGTGCGCCGATCGTTCCGCTGGCGCCCGTCCGGTTTTCGATCACGATCGGCTGGCCCAGCTTCGCCGACACCTGCTCGAACACGATGCGCGGAACGACGTCCGCCGCGCTGCCCGCGCTCAGCGGGATGACGGCTTTCAGCGGATGGTTCGGCCATCCCTGGGCCTGAGCGCCGGCCGGGATCGAGGCCACGAGGAACAGCACGAGGAGCGTCGGCAGTCCGGTTCGTACGCGCACGCGTTCACCTCCGGGCTGGACGACGCTCCAACGGACTCGCGCCTCACCGATCAATATCGAACGGGCGTGCGCGGCGCCACCTCAGTCCACGTGAATGCCGGCCGCCTTGATCACCTTGCCCCAGCGGGCGATGTCTTCTTTCATGAACTTGGTGAGGTATTCGGGCGTGCGCCGTTCCGCCGGAACGATCTCGAGGCCGAGCGTCTCCATCTTGGCGCGGATGTCGGGCCGGGTGATCATCGTCTCGACCGCCTTGTGCATCTTTTCGACGATCGGTTTCGGCGTTCCTTTTGGAAAGAAGAAAGCGTTCCAGACCGACGCCTCTACCCCCTTGAGTCCCTGCTCACCCGTGGTGGGGACCTCCGGGATGATGGCCGCGCGGGTCGGCGCCATGACGGCAATCCCCTTGACGGTTCCCTGCTTGGCCTGAGCGGCGCCGCTCTGGATCGTCGTGCACATGTAGTCGAGGCGGCCGGCGATCACGTCCTGCAGGGAGGGTCCCTCGCCGCGGTAGGGCACCATCGTGATGTTCACCCCGACCGTGTAGTTCAACAAGGCACAGGGCAGATGCGTGCCGGACCCGACGCCGGCCGAGCCGTACTGCATCTTTTCCTGGTTGGCCTTCATGTAAGCGATCAGCTCCTGCAGGTTCTTGACCGGCAGATCCTTGCGGGCGACGAGCAGGCGCGGCGATTCCGTCACGATGCCGATGGGCTCGAAGTCTTCGAGCGAATTGTAGGGCAGCTTCCGGTACAGCGATTGGCTGAAAACGTGGGTGCCGCTGTTGCCGATCAGGAACGTGTAGCCGTCCGGCATCGCATTGGCGACGCGGGCGCTGCCGATGGTGCCGGCCGCGGCACCAACGTTCTCGACCACGATGGTCTGGCCGAGGATCTCGCCCAGGACCTGGGCCTGAATGCGCGCGCTGGAATCGACGCCGCCGCCGGCCGC
>CAYVBN010000339.1:0-12862 GCA_964449645.1 uncultured Hyphomicrobiales bacterium | reverse complement strand
GTCGGCGGGGGCGAAGAGTCCAAGCGCTTCCTCGAGCGCTGCCGCCTGTTCGCCCTGGCCGAGAGCCTCGGCGGCGTGGAGAGCCTGATCGAGCACCCGGCCCTGATGACCCACGGCTCGGTCCCGCCCGAGGTGCGCGCCGCGCTCGGCATTACCGACTCACTGGTGCGTCTGTCGGTCGGCATCGAGGACCCGGGCGACCTGATCGCGGACCTCGACGCGGCGCTCGGATGACGTCGCCTGCGGGCGCTACGCCGATGCGGCGCGGGCCCGCCCGCCGAAAAGTCCAAGCCAATCCCGTATCCGTCCCTTCTCAGGCGTGCGGCGGGCTTCCTATTGAACCGGAAGCATCTTGCGCATGATGTTGTCCCGAAAGCGGGATCCGCTTTCCGGGACCATGCTCCAGGGAGGAGGGCGCATGCGAACGCAGGTCGGGATCGTCGGGGCGGGGCCGGCGGGGCTCATGCTGTCCCATCTGCTGCACCTGCAGGGAATCGAGTCGGTCGTCCTCGAAAGCCGGACACGCGCCTATGTCGAGAACCGCATCCGCGCCGGCCTGCTCGAGCAGTGGGCGACCGATCTGCTGATCGACACGGGTCTCGGCGAACGGCTCAAGCGCGAGGGGATGTTCCACGACGGCATTCATCTCTGCTTCGAGAAAACCCTGCACTACATCGGTTTCCGCAAGCTCGTCGGCCGGGGCGTCACGATCTACGGCCAGCAGGAGGTGGTGAAGGACCTGATCGCGCGGCGCCTCGCCGACGGCGGTGAGATCCTGTTCGAGGTCGATGACGTTTCGGTGCACGATCTCGAAAGCGCGCGCCCGACCATCCGCTTCCGCCACGGCGGCGACATGCGGGAGCTCGCCTGCGACTTCATCGGCGGCTGCGACGGATTCCATGGTATCTGCCGCCCGAGCATCCCGGCCGGAGTGCTGACGACCTACGAGCGCGGCTATCCGTTCGGCTGGCTCGGAATTCTCTCGGCGTCGCCGCCGCCCGAATACGAGCTGATCTACGCCTACCATGAGCGCGGGTTCGCGCTCTACACCATGCGCTCCCCGACGCTGGCGCGGCTCTATCTCCAGTGCGCTCCCGACGAGGACATCGCCAACTGGCCGGACGAGCGGATCTGGGAGGAGCTGCACATCCGCCTCGGCGGCACGCGGCCGCTGCAAGAAGGCGAGATGCTGCAGAAGAGCGTCACCCCGATGCGCAGCTTCGTGGTCGAGCCGATGCAGCACGGACGGCTGTTTCTCGCCGGCGACTCGGCCCATATCGTGCCGCCGACGGGCGCGAAGGGAATGAACCTGGCGCTCGCCGACGTGGTCGTCCTCTCGCGCGCCCTGATTGAATTCTACCGCTCCGGCCGGTCCGACCTGCTCGACGGGTATTCGGCCAAGTGCCTGCGACGCGTGTGGAAGGCGCAGCGCTTCTCCTGGTGGATGACGCAGATGCTGCACCGCTTCAATGACGAGAACGATTTCGACCGGCGACGGCAGCTCGCCGAGCTCGATTACGTGACGAGCTCCGAAGCCGCGGCACGTTCGCTCGCCGAGAACTACGCCGGCCTGCCGATGGATTGAGCTGCGTATCCCGCCGGCGTGAGAACGAGAGCATGATCCCGAAAGGTGGACACCGGTTTTCGGAAAAGATCATGCTCAAAGCAGAAAGTTGGAGCGAGACGACGATTCGAAGAAAAGGCATCCCGATCCAAGGCGTAGGTCCCGGATCAGCAGCGCGGTACTTCGCACCGCGCAGCATCCGGGACACGAGTCAGTGGTTGGAGTACGGCCTCGCTCCCCGGATGCACCGCAGCACGTCGTGGTGCGGTGCTGACCCGGGGACCAATCTTACGAACAGCCGAGAGGATGGGGGCTGGAATTCTCAACGCTGTGCGGCGCCTATGCCTCGAGGACCGGCTTCAGCGGCCGGCCGATCGCCCAGATTACGGCGCCGGCGGCGGCGGCAATTGCGGCGACGAGCAGAAAGAAATGGCTCTTGTCCATGCCGCTCCACAGGCTGCCGATATAGCCGGCGAGGAAATTGCCGGTGAAGCTCGTGGCGAGCCAGAAGCCCATCAGCATCGATCGCACCGAGGCGGGGGCGACTTTGGAGACGAGCGAGAGCCCGACCGGCGAGAGATAGAGCTCCCCGACGGTCAGAACGGCAAAGAAACCGAACAGCCACAGCCAGCTCGCCCTGCCGTCGGCGCCGGTGCGTGACGCGGCGATGACGAGAATGAGATTCGCGAGCGCGATGCCGAAGCATCCGAGCGCCATCTTGGTGACGCTCGATGGTTCGGTGCCGCGCGCTGCCTGCCGCCCCCACAGCGCCACCACAAGCGGCGTGAAGGCGAAGATCATGAACGGATTGAACGCCTGGAACCAGGTGGTCGGGATGTCGCCGTGCCAGAAGACGAGATCGACGGAACGGTCGGTGAAGGCGTCGGCCCACAGCGCGATCGTGTTGCCTTGCTGCTCGTAGGTCGCCCAGAAGAACGTCACCGGGACGAAGAGGGCGACAAGGGCCGCGATGGATTGCCGCTCGCTGCGGGTGAGTGGCTCGCCGGCGGGCCGCTCCCGGGTTTCCTTCAGCGTGTCCGGCGGCAGCATCGGCCGGGCATAGAGGTAGATCGCCAGCCCGACCAGCATGCCGACCCCGGCGGCCGCGAAGCCGTAGTGCCAGCCGGCGCGCTCGCCGAGCGTTCCGCAGACGAGCGGGGCCAGGAAGGCGCCGAGATTGATGCCGACGTAGAAGACCGAATAGGCGCGGTCACGACGTGCATCGCCCGGCGCGTAGAGGCCACCGACCTGCGTCGAGATATTGGGCTTGAAGGCGCCGTTGCCGAGAATGAGTGTGAGCAGCGCGAAGAGGAACAGCGGCTCGAACGCCATCATGAAATGGCCGATGGCCATCAGCGTCGCGCCGAGAACGACGGTGCGGCGCTGGCCGAGCACGCGATCGGCGAGGAGGCCGCCGAGCAGCGGCGTCAGATACACGAGCGCGGTGTAGAGGCCGTAGATCTGCGAGGCGAGGGGCTGGATGTCGAGCGGTCCGAACAGCCATTCGAGCGCGTGCCGGGTCGCCGCAAAGCCGATGACGTTCTCGACCGTGCCGGGCAGCAGCAGGTACTTGACCATGTAAAGCACGAGCAGCGCCCGCATCCCGTAATAGGAAAAGCGCTCCCACATCTCGGTGCCGAACAGAAACGTCAGCCCGCGCGGGTGGCCGAAGAGGTCGGCCCCGGGCTCGATCCGCCCCTTAGGTTCAACGCTCGAAACAGCCATCCGAATTCGCGCCCGTTCGCCCACGCGACCCGGTTTTAGCGCGGCGGCGGCGCTTCGCCAAACCACCCGAAATCGTTTCGTGTCGCGGCGAAGGCGTGGGCGGCGAGGGCATTTTCCGGCGAAGTCGAAACCGGTTCGCCGCTGAAAATACGATCCGATATGAGGCTCGAGGTGCGCTCCGATTCAAGGAAACCGGAACGTGCCCTAGGCGTCGGTGGGTCGATACACGTCCCGCAGCATCAGGACGGCTTCGTCGCGTGGAAGGCGCGCAATGGCGCGGTAGAACGCGATCTGCACGTCACAATAGGCCTTGTACTCGTCGGGAGACAGAGTTGGCTGCCGAAGCAGTTCCATTTGCAGTGACGGGTCCCGCTTCAGCGCGGCGAACAGCTTCTCGATAATTGGCGCGAGCTCGTATTCGGTGGGGAGGATTACGTCCTGCGGTCCCACCTGTACCACTTTCAGGCGGAGTTCCGCTTCGCGCCACCGAATGTCTGGATATTGGGTCTCCAGGTCTACCCTGAAGCGAAGATTCCTGTACGGCTCCATGTAAGCGAGGCAGCTTTCGGGATCGTCGGCGTTCAGTGCCGCGAGATAGGCTATGCGGATTTCATTCATCTCCAGCAGGCATTCGGCGGGCGCCTTTGGCAGATAGGCCTGGAATGTCTTCTCGAACATCGGCGCGGCGGCCGCGAAGATCTCCTCTGTCGATTCGCCGCGCTTGTCACGCGCGATGAGCGAATCCAAAAATTTCCAAAAGTCCATTCGGTGACGCCATCACGGTTGGAGGACAGCTCTCAAGGCTGCCTCGGTGGACTCAGATATCTGAAAAGGGTAGCAGCTTCCCTCCGCGGAAGCTGAAACACGGCGTCAAAGAACGCAATGGCCTTGTTGCAGGCAGGCTTGAACTGCTCGGGGGTGAGAGTCTTCGGAAGGTTCCGGTTTTCTTGCCAATTCGGATTCCGCGCCACGATCGGCTCGATTTTATCAACGATCGGTTGGATTTCTTCATCGCTGGGAACCGTTGCATTGCCTGGGCCGCGTTCCAAAAGCCTCATGTTGAATTCTTTTTCTCGCTTTGCCATCTCGGGAAGGAGCGCTTCCAGGCGGTCGGCCTTGTAGCGCGCGCCTTCGTGGGTCGTAGAAAGGGCCACGCAGATCTCGGGATCGCGGTCGGTGAGGCCTTTCATGTAGGCCAGCTTGATTTCATTGTACTCGAGGAGAACGTCGTCGGGTGCGCGCGACAGGTAATCGTCGATGATCCGATCGAACATTTCCTGAGCCACCGCCTCGATTTCGTCCTGCGAAAGGCCCCGCCGGAATGCCTCGGAAAGTTTGTCCGCGATTGTCCGATACAGTTCAGGATTCTCGTCTCGCAGCCTCATGACTTCGGGAGTGAGTTCGAGGTGCCGGTTGTTCCACCGATTGGAAACCGCGAACTGGGTGGTTGCGAAGAATAAAACCGTGCCGATGCCCAACAGGATGCTGACCACAAGGCCGGCCACTCAGAACGGAACCCGCGTATCGCTCATCGCCCGCAACCTCGTCTGGATTGCCCTTGGGATTGCCTTCGGTCCCGCGCACCAGTCATGGGCGCAGACGACTACTGTGCCTGATGAATGCTGGAATAATGGTGCCGCAGGAGCGGAACTGCTTGCGCCAACGGCAGACGAGCGATCGCGCGGTAATATGCGATCTGCAACTCGCAGTAGGGCTTGTACTGGTCGGGCCTGAGCTTCGTGAGATCGAGCAGATCGAGGTGCAGCGATCGGTCCTTTTTCATCTCCGCGAACACGCTGTCGATGATCGGCTCGACGTCGTCGTGGCTCGGGATTGGGACCGCCTCCGGCCGCCCGGCTTGCAGGACCTTCAGGCGCAGTGCGACTTCGCGCGTCCAGATGTCCGGAAATTGCAGCGACAGGTCCGCCTTGAATTGGGCGCCGCGGTCGGGCGTGAGCAAGGCAACACAACTTTCCGGGTCGCTGGTATTCAGGGCGAGCAGATACGAGAGGACAAGCTTGTGCATTTCGAGGAGTGCGTCGGCGGGTGCATGAGGCATGTACGTCCAGAACACTTTCCCGAAAATATGCTGAGCGGTTTCCGAGAGCTCTTCCTCCGTCCAGCCCGCCTTGATCCCATCGGAAAGCTTGCCCATGATTTCTTTGTACATCGCCGGATCTGTTCGCTGCACGCCGACGAGCACGACCTCGTACGGTCTGAGGTTCACACCTTCCGCGGCAGCAGGCGAAGAGGCATCGTCGGCCGCATCCGAGGGCGATCTGTCGAGGATGATGGAAATCACGCGTGCGGCGAGCAGTTCCTGTTGCGAGGGGTACCACATCTGGTCCGGGGGCGTGGCGACGGCCCGATCGGCGAAACGCTCCGGAAGACCGGCGCTGATGAGGGCTGCACGCTCGGCGCCGATGACGGCCGTCCGCTCCAGTGGGCCCATGCCGGGAAAGTCGGGCTGGTGAAATCCGAGCTTGGCTCCGTCGGCCATCCAACGCTCGCGCCCGGCCAGAAAGACGTGCGTGCAGGCCGACTCGCAATAATCGGACACGTAGGTGATGAGCTTGCGCTCGCGCACGAGCTCGGCGATGCGATCCGCTTCTCCGACGCGTCCTCCCTGGCTGGTGAGGTGAACGGCCTTGACTCGCTCCGCAGCGTCGAGAATCTGTGCGAACTTCTCGGCCGTCCCCAGCTTGAGGGCGCCGGAAATCTCGAGCTCGGCTCCACTGGGCGAGAGGTGGAACCGGGTTTCTCCCAGCTCGTTGTCGCCAAGCGCGATGCGCGCATATTCGAGCGTCATCGGCAGGAGCGACTGGCCGAAATAGGCGACGCTCCGCAGCACGCCGAGAACGACGACGACCTGGGCGAGTCCGGCCCAGAACGCGCGGCCGCCACGCTCTCTGTGGCGAGCCGCCGAGCGCCACATGCCGACGATCTGCCAGACCCAGACGGCCACCTGAGCGACCGTGAAGACGACGACAGATGCCGCGAGCGCCGCGCTCAAGCCGGCGGTCTCGATGTAGATCGTGAAGAAAGCCGCCGCCACGGACAGCACGAAATTGCACGCGAAGCCGTTCACCCAGAACGCGACCGGCAGCGACAGCTCTCCGCGCCAGTGTCGCGTCAGATAATTCCGGCGGCTGCGCGTTTCGGGAAGGCCGGGCAGGGTGAAGTCCGCACCGGTTCTCAGCTCCGGTGCGGCCGCCAGCGCATCGTTGCGCGACACCTGCAGCGGCATGTCACCGCGTGCACCCCACGGCGTGCGGGCGGAAGCGCCAGGTGCATCCCGCGCGACGGGCGGCGCATCGGCGCCCTCGGGCTTGAGAGCGGATTTGGCCTGCGTGCCGAGCGGCGGAGGAACGAAAAGGCCCGTCACGGTCGCGGCCGGCCGCCAATCGTCCCACCCGGAGCGCCAGACGAGATCGTCCCGCGTCAGGTTCCGTTGCGCGACCGCCGCCTGCAAATCCGAAATGGAGTAAGGTCCTGCAGGCGCACCGTCCTGCTGCAGGTACCACTCCGCCCCGTCCACGTCCTGCGTGGCCATCGGCGCCGCCCCCTTCTTAGCCCGGATGCAAGCCATAATTGTTAAGTCGAGTCTATGCAACCTGAATTAGGGCGCCGTTCCTCACATCCTGCGCCGGCGCGGCGGATGATGAGCCTGGTAAGGTGCAAATTGTGAAAGTGGGCCCATGACCGACACCGCGCCGACGCATGTCGAGATCACGGCCGACGGTCTGATCGAGCTGAGGGCCAGAAGCCCGCTGGCGCACAAGCTCGTCATCGCCGGGCCCCGCGACCGTTTGTTCGCCACCGAGGCCGGCCAGAACCTCGCCCGCATGGCGATGGCGCTCGACCCGGTCTACGAGCAATACAATCTGGTCCGTTACAAGTGGTTCGGGGAGCGCCTCTCCCAATCGGGCTCGTTCCGCCAACTCCTTCTGCTCGGAGCCGGATACGACACGCGCACGCTGATGCTGTCGCGCACGCCCGGCGGCCGCATATTCGAGGTCGATCTTCCGCAGGTGCTCGCGAGCAAGCGCGCGGTTCTGGCGGCAAACGGCGTCACCATTCCGGACGAACTGATTTTCGCGCCGGCTGATCTGGCGTCCCCGGCGATGCCGGAGATCCTGGGTGCCGCCGGGTTTGCCTCAAATAGCCCGACCGCGGTTTTCGCCGAAGGCGTGATGTTTTTTCTTCCCGCGTCCGCCGTTGCGCGGCTCACCGATCCGGCGCAACTCGGGCTCGCCGCGGGCAGCCGCGTTGCGTTCGACGTCTGGACCGCCGATCGCATCCGCTCGCTGAACGCGAAAGTGAGGGAGAAGACGGGCAGAGCCCTGTTCGGCGACACGCCGTTCGGCAATTCGGCCGACGAGATCGCCGCGTCACTGCGCCGGAAGGGCTACACGGAGGTGAACGTGCGCAGCCTCGGCGCACTCTCCCGGGATTATGGGGTCGACGAGGTCTCCGATCCGCTGGGCGACACGTGGTTCGCCGTCACCGCACGGGTCGGGTGAAGGGCGGAACCTCGCTGCGTCAGAGAAGCCGTTGTGGCTTACACGTCGAGCAGTTCTTCGCTCGCGAACTCGGCCTTCTCCTGGATGAAGGCGAAGCGCGCCTCGGCCTTGGTGCCCATCAGGCGCTCGACGGAATCCGCCGTGTCCTCGCGATCGTCGGCGAGCAGCACGACGCGCAGCAGCGTGCGCTTCGACGGATCCATGGTGGTCTCCTTGAGCTGCGCGGCCGTCATTTCGCCGAGGCCTTTGAAGCGGCTGACCTCGACCTTGGCGTTGGCGTGGAATTCCTTCTTCAGCAGCTCGTCCCGGTGCTTCTCGTCGCGGGCATAGAACACCTTGCCGCCGTGGGAGAGACGATAGAGCGGCGGCATCGCCAGATAGAGCCGGCCGCTGTCGATGAGGCGCGGCATCTGGCGGTAGAAGAACGTGATGAGCAGCGAGGCGATGTGCGCGCCGTCGACGTCGGCGTCCGTCATGATGACGACCCGGCCGTAGCGCAGATCCTCCTCGCGGAAATGTGGGCCGGTGCCGCAGCCGAGCGCCTGCACGAGATCGGACAGTTGCGCGTTCTGCGCCAGCTTGTCCTTGCCGGCGGAGGCGACGTTGAGGATCTTGCCGCGCAGCGGCAGCACGGCCTGGGTGCGGCGGTCGCGCGCCTGCTTGGCGCTGCCGCCGGCCGAATCGCCCTCGACGATGAAGATTTCCGAGCCCTCGGCGGCGCTGTTGGTGCAGTCGGCGAGCTTGCCGGGCAGCCGCAGCTTGCGTACCGCGGTCTTGCGGGAAATCTCCTTTTCCTGGCGCCGCCGGATGCGCTCCTCGGCGCGCTCGACGAAGAAGTCGAGCAGCTTGTTGGCCTGGTTCGGATTGCCGGCCAGCCAGTGGTCGAACGGATCCTTGATCGCCTGCTCGACGATGCGCTGCGCCTCGACGGTCGCCAGCCGGTCCTTGGTCTGTCCCTGGAACTCGGGCTCGCGCACGAAGACCGACAGCATGCAGGCGGCGCCCGTCATCATGTCTTCCGAGGTGATGGACGCGGCGCGCTTCTCCTGGCCGACGCGCACGGCGTGGTCCTTGAGGCCGCGCAGCAGCGCCGCGCGCAGGCCGGCCTCGTGCGTGCCGCCGTCCTGCGTCGGGATCGTGTTGCAGTAGGAGGAGAGGAATCCGTCGGCATCCGCCGTCCAGGCGATCGCCCACTCGACCGCGCCGTGCGTTCCGGTCTTGCCCGACTTGCCGGTGAAGATGTCGGGATGCACCAGCGTGTCGCCGTGGATCGCCGCGGCGAGGAAGTCCTTGAGGCCGTCGGGGAAGTGGAACGTCGCCTCCTCGGGCACGTCCTCGACGCCGCGCAGCAGCTCCTTGGCGCAGTTCCAGCGGATTTCGACCCCGCCGAAGAGATACGCCTTCGAGCGCGCCATCTTGAAGATGCGCTGCGGCTTGAACGAAGCCTTGGCGCCGAAGATCTGCGGATCGGGGCGGAAGCGCACCTTGGTGCCCCGGCGGTTGGCGATCTTGCCGAGGTCTTCCAGCTTGCCTTTCGGAATGCCGCGCTCGAACACCTGGCGGTAGAGCTTCTGCCCGCGCGCGACCTCGACCTCGAGCCGCTCCGAGAGCGCATTGACCACCGAGACGCCGACGCCGTGCAGGCCGCCCGAGGTCTCGTAGACCTCCGAGTCGAACTTGCCGCCGGCGTGCAGCGTGCACATGATGACTTCGAGGGCGGACTTCTTCGGAAATTTCGGATGCGGATCAACCGGGATGCCGCGCCCGTTGTCGGTCACGCTGAGAAAGCCGTCGGCCTCGAGCTCGACCTCGATGAACGTGGCGTGGCCGGCGAGCGCCTCGTCCATCGCGTTGTCGATCACCTCGGCGAAGAGATGGTGCAGCGCCTTTTCGTCGGTGCCGCCGATGTACATGCCGGGCCGCCGGCGCACCGGCTCGAGCCCCTCCAGCACCTCGATGTGCCGCGCCGTGTAGCCGGCCTCGGCCGAGCCCGGCGCGCCGCCGCGCGAGGGCCGCCGCGCCGCACCGCGCAAGGCCGGCTCCGGGGCGGCGGAGAACAGGTCACGCGGCTTGGCCGACTTCACGGCGCTCTTTTGAGCAGCTTTGTGGACTTTCGTTTTTGGCGTCTTTTGGGTCTTTTTGGCCATGCTCGGTCGATGATGCTCTGCGAATCGATGATGTCGGCGAATCGATTGTCGTCCGACTATGCCACGGGTCGGGCCGGATCGTGACAGTTGCTTGCGGGGCGCCGGCCGGCGCGCCGTTTCCGTTGTTGCGGAAAGGAGTTAGATCCGCTTCGGCGCGTGGCTGAAGACGATCCAGGCGAACAGCAGCACACCGGCGAACACGACCAGGGAGCCGATGATCGCGAACGGTTCGAACCCGACGCCGCCGATCAGGACCCCGCCGATCCCGACGGGGAAGACCAGTGCGCCGAGGATCGCGACCCCGGCGTGGTACTTGGCGAGGGGACACGCCGCGGCGCTCGGAACCACGAGATAATAGAGCCCGGCGACGAACAACAGGACGCCGCCGACGAGATTCAGGTGGGTATGGGCCGGCGCCAGCGTGAAATCCTGCTTGATGCCCATGGCGATGCCGAGCGCCATCCCGAGCACGAGCAACGACACGCCCACGCGCAGCAGCAGCTTCGCAATCATAGGCAGCCTCCCGGTCGCGCCCCAATCCGCGTTCGCGTCTCTTAGAGGTTCATCGCCACACGGTGTCAACCATATGAATATCGATTGTCGACAGCCGCGCGCCCCGCTCAGCCGGCGAGCGCCACCAGCCCTCCGGCGACGGCGCACAGCACGACGACAAGCCATGGTGGCGTCTGCCACATGGAGAGCAGCAGGAACGCTGCGGCGGCGATGACGAAATCCGCCGGACCGGCGATGCCGGCCGTCCAGACCGGGTGATAGAGCGCGGCGAGGAGAAGCCCGACCACGGCGGCATTGACGCCGCGCAGCGCGGCGCGCGCCATCGGCCGGCGGCGGATGTCCTCCCAGAACGGCAGGACGCCGATCACCAGCAGAAACGACGGCAGGAACACCGCGATCAGGCACAGCGCGGCTCCGGTCCAGCCGTTGGGGGCCGGTCCCATCACGGCGCCGAGATAGGCCGCAAACGTGAAGAGCGGACCGGGAACCGCCTGGGCGGCCCCATAGCCCGCCAGGAAAGCGTCGTTGGTGACCCAGCCGGGCGGCACGACCGCGGCCTGGAGCAACGGGAGCACCACGTGACCGCCGCCGAAGACGAGCGCGCCCGCGCGGTAGAACGCGGTGACGAGCGCGAGCGCATGCGCCGGAAACGCCGCCGCAAGAAGCGGAAGTCCGACCAGCAGGACGAAAAACACCGCGAGCAGCGCGGCTCCGACGAAACGGCTGACGCGCAGCGGCAGCGACGCGTGCTCGGCCGGCGCGGCTCCGCCCGGGAGAACGAGACCGACGGCCGCCCCGAGCACGATGGCGCCGATCTGGCCCCAGGCGGTTGGAATGGCCGTCGCGAGGGCCGCCGCGGCCACGGCCAGCGAAGCCCGTTCGCGATCGGGCGCGAGCGCGCGGAACATGCCGAGCACCGCCTGCGCGACGACCGCGACCGCCGCGATCTTCAGGCCGTGCAGCCAGCCGCTGCCGGCCGCGTTGCCGAGCGTCTCGACCCCATAGGCGAACAGGACCAGCGCGATGGCGGAGGGGAGGGTGAACCCGGTCCAGGCGGCGAGCGCCCCCGGGTAGCCGGCGCGCGACAGGCCGAGCGCCATGCCGACCTGGCTCGAGGCGGGGCCGGGAAGGAACTGGCAGAGCGCGACCAGATCCGCATAGGCGCGGTCGTCGAGCCAGCGCCGGCGCACCACGAATTCGTCGCGAAAATAGCCGAGATGCGCGACCGGCCCGCCGAAGGACGTCAGGCCGAGGCGCAGAAAGGCTCCGAGGACTTCCCGCCAGTTGCCCGCATGCGCCGTGGGCGGGGGCTTCGTCTCAGGCGCGTTCATGGCGATCGGCGAGCCCCGCCGTTCCTCGGATATTCGCAACGACTGCGGCCGAATGTTAGGATCGGACTGCCGCATCGGCAACGCGCGCGGCCTGACCGCAACCAATCGGGCCGGCGCTCGTTTACCATCGACCTTCCGTGGGCCCGGAAATCGCGCAACTGGCGGCAGGCGCTGCGCCCGACTGGGGTAGGCGGTGGCGAACCGTGGCACCGGCGGCAAGCGGAGGAGTATGTGAGCAACCGTAGCGTAGTGGAGGACCGTCGTCCGCATATCGTCCCGGAGAAACGGACTCCGGCCGAGGCCGGAGAATTCTGGCGTGGGGCGGCGCGGGCGGCGACGATCGGCATCTTCCTCATCCTGCTCGGCATTACTCTCTATCTCACCCGCACGATCATGCTGCCGATCGTCTCGGCGGTGATCATCGGCACCATGCTGGGTCCCTTGTCGGCCCGGCTGGCGCGCGCCGGCATTCCCTCGCCCGTCGTCGCGCTGTTGCTGCTGATCCTGCTGATGGCGGTGTTCTACGCGGTGATCGCGCTCGTCTCCACCCCGCTGATCGATTGGGTGGGACGGGCCCCCGAACACGTGGCGCGCATCAAGGACAAGCTGCAGGCGCTCTCCGGTCCGCTCGCGATCCTCGAGCGGCTGCGCGACGCGATTCTGCCGGCAGGCTCCGGCACCGGCTTTCACATCGAGCTCGGCGACCTCGTGCAGCCGGCGCTGGCGGTGCTCACGCCTGCGGTCAGCGCGCTTCTGATCTTCTTCGGCACGTTCTTCTTTTTCCTGCAGGGCCGCAGTAACATCCGCCGCCTTTTCGTCGCTCTGATCGACGATCACGAGGGCCGCCTGAGCGCGTTGCGCATCCTCAGCGACGTCGAGCATCATCTCGCGAGCTATCTCAGCGTCGTCGCGGTGATCTATGCCGGCGTCGGGATCGCGGCCTGCACGATCGCCTACTTCGTCGGGCTTCCCAATCCGCTCGCCTGGGGAATGCTCGCGTTCGTGCTCAATTTCATTCCCTATCTCGGTCCGTTCATGATGCTGGTGAGCCTGCTCGTT
>CAYVBN010000338.1:0-13809 GCA_964449645.1 uncultured Hyphomicrobiales bacterium | reverse complement strand
ACTGTTGGGGCGGGGCCTGACGTGCGACGCCACCCAATTCATGAGCTTGTTGCCCTTGCCGTCGGCATTGTGGCGCACCGGATAGGCGGTCAATTTGCCGGTATCGAGCCAGCCCGCGAAAATAGTCGTCGCGCCATCAAGCACGGGCGGAAAAATCGTCACGCCGCGCCAGCTCGTCACGCCGGAGTATATCGGCTCTCCCTCGTCGGGATAAAACTGCTTGCGTAGCGTCGAGCGTATCCCGTCACAGCCAATCACCACTCCCGCCCGAACCGACGGAAGCCGATTTCCAGCCGGGTCGACGAACTCCGCGGTCACGTGGTCGTCCTGCTGCGTGATGCCGGTGAGGCGATGTCCGGTGACCACGCTGTCCCGGCCGAGCCGCTCAAGGACGGCGTCCAGGAAGACCTTCTGCATCTCGCCGCGGTGGATGGAGAATTGCGGCCATGGATAGCCCGCGGCCTCGCCTGCAGGCTCGGTGTAGATGTGCTGTCCGAACCGGTTGAAGTAGGCCGAAGCTCTTGTGCGGATAGACACGCGGTCCAGCGCCGGGATGAGGTCGAGCTCGTCCAGCTCCCTGCTGGCGTGAGGCAGGAGGTTGACGCCTGCTCCGATGGGCATCAGCGTTTCGACCGCCTCGTAGACGCGGCATTCCACGCCAATCTGTTTCAGGCTCAGCGCGAGCACCAAGCCTCCGGCACCGGCCCCGACAATCAGCACTTCGGTATCTTTGCTTGTCATGCTCTTCATCCCGATCGCGGCAGCAGCTTCGTGCCCTGGTGCCTGTTGGAATTGCGGGTTGCGCCGGAGTCAATTTTCGCCAGCCCGGGCGGGCGGTCCGCAGGGCGGCGACGAAAAGCGACGCGGATCTACGCATTGAGAGGGAAGGTCGCCTGCGGCGTCGGCCAGCTCGCCAGCACAACTCCTCGTGCCGGCTTCGCTCACCTCCTGCTGATGCGACTCTTCGCCTCTCAATGCAGTCTCCATCGAAGTCCAGAACAATTCTATGCGTTTCCAGACAATTCGCTCTGCCATGGCGCCACGCGGCGCTCGATCCAGCTCACGGCACCGTTCAACAGCGTGGCCAGGATCATGATGATGAACACCGGGACGAACATGGCAGCGGTATCGAAGCTGTTGGCGGAGTTGATGATGATGCCTCCCAGCCCGGAAATCGCGGTGAAGAATTCCGCGATCACCATCGCCACGACACCGCGGCCGACCGCCAGCTTCACCCCGGCGACGATATAGGGCAGCGTCGCGGGCAAGATGATCCTGCGCAGAATCACAGCGTCGGGCGCCACGAACGACTTTCCGACCTCGATCAGGCTCTTCGGCACGTTGCGCACGCCGAGCCACGTGTTGATGCAGACCGGGAACACGGACATCAGGAAGACGACAGCCACCTTGACCATGAGACCGAGCCCGAACCACAGGACGAGGAACGGAACCAGGGCAATCAGCGGCATGGCATATCCGCCGATGACATAGATGCCGAAGGCTGCTTCGAGGAAGCGGAAGCGGCCGAGGAGGAGGCCCAGCGGAATTCCGACGACCACCGCGAGCGTATAGCCCAGGACAAAGGCCTGGAGGCTTTGAATCAATGCGGAAAGCAGAGCGCCCGAAGCCGCCATGCGCCAAGCCGCTTCCGCGATCGTGCTGGGATTAGAGCCGAGAACCGGATTTACGTTCCGCCCGAAAAGCTCCCATAGGCCGAGGGCCACGATAATCGAAAGAGTGGTGATGAGGGAGGCAGGGTAGGCACGGCCGACATTGATGTCGTCGGGCGGGGGGATGGCAGGCTGGTCTACGGTCATCGGCTTCGCAACGTCATTGGTCATCGATGTCCCCTGCGATCAATGCTTTGCACCGGACACGTTGTGCAGCGACTTCCAGGCGCGGTAGCGTATCTCGGAAAATTCCGGCGAGCCCCGCACCTCGGCAAGATCCCTGCGATCGCGCGGAATGGGCACGTCAATTATCTCGCGGATCTCGCCCTCGGCCATGACGATGATCCGGTCAGCCAGAATGACCGCCTCGTCCAGATCGTGGGTGACGAAGAGCACCGTCTTCTTTGTGCGGACCTGTAATTCGACCAGCTCGCCCTGGAGCGATTCGCGCGTCTGTGCGTCGAGCGCGCCGAACGGCTCGTCCATCAGCAGAACCTTCGGATTGATCGCGAGCGCGCGCGCAATCCCGACGCGCTGCTTCATGCCCCCCGACAATTGTTGAGGACGCCGATTGGCGGAATCCTTGAGACCGACCAGCTCGAGGAAAGACATCGCCGTGTCGCGAAGTTCCTGGCCGCGCATGCCCTTCATCTCCAGGCCGAACATCACGTTCTGCAGCGCGGTCAGCCACGGCAAGAGTTCGGCGTGCTGGAACACGAGTCCCCGATCGTAACCGCAACCCTTGATAGCCTTGCCGTCCACGGCGATCCGTCCGGCGGTCGCCGTCTCAAGGCCCATCACAATGCGCAGTGCTGTCGTCTTTCCGCAGCCGCTCGGCCCGATCAAGACGGCAACCTCGCCGTCGGCGACCGAGAAGGAAACTGAATTAAGTGCCTTGAAAACCTTCTTTGATCCGTTCTCGTGGATCACGAAGTGCTTTGAAACGTTGATCAGAGACACTTCACCCACAATCACTCCTCCCCAGGAATCAAGCGGTCGCGCCGCTGGGCCAGTCGGCTTCTGATGGGAGAAGTTCACTGTGTAACTTAGCTATTGTCAAGTGGCAAAGGCTCCGGCGACTCGTGAAGGTCGAGCGAAATACGCCTGAACCCGAGGGTTATGTCTGTATTATGTGTTGAAAAGCTTTTTAGGTTATATATGGTTTTGATGTATGAGGCCGCTGACAAGTCGTGGGTCAGTCGCCCATCCAGGTCCTGCTCACGGAGAGAGGATGTCGAACGCTATCCTTTTTTCCCAGATGAATCCGACGGAGAACGTCGAAGCGTTTCATGATTGGTATAATCTCGAGCATGTGCCCGCTCGAATGGCATTGCCGGGCTTTGTGCGGGCGCGTCGTTTTGCCTCCCTGCAAGGCCCTCCCGCTTTCCTCGCCATCTATGAGGTCTCGGGAATGCACGCTTTCGAGACGCCGCGCTACGAGGCGTTGCGCGCGCATCCGTCCGAGCTGACCAGGAAGATGCTCGCCAGCGTGGACGGATTCACGCGCTATGTCGGAGAGGAACTGTCAGACACCGGAGGTGCCCGGAGCGGCGCGATTCTTTCCGTGAATGCTTTCGACGTGCCGGAGCAATGGCGAGGCGCGTTCGACGACTGGTATGAAACGGAACATATCCCGCGCCTGATGCAGTGCAAGGACTGGCTGTGGGTGCGGCGTTATCGGATCGTCGATCGTGCAGGCGGCAACTGGACGCATCTCGCCCTGCATGAGCTTAAATCGCGCGAAGCCATGGACTCGCCGGAGCGCGCGCGTGCGCGTCAGGGGCCGAAGCGTGCAAGACTTGCCGGCCAGGCTTGGTTCTCCCAAAGCGGCCGGTGGCTCTACGAGACCATATTCGACACGGACGATAGCAAGAAGAGCTAGCGCGGGCGCTTGAAGGGCTGGATGGCCCCCGCCACCAGCTCTCCCAGGCCTGCGATGGAATGCGCCGGTCGATTCTGGCTCTTGAGAAATTCAAGGAGAGCGAGGGCCCGCTCCCCGCTTTCGAGAAGCCGCTGCACCAAGGGAACGAGCAATTGGAATTCTTCGGCAGTCAGGCAGCCGAACTGGACGTTGTTAACCTGGCAGCGCATCTCGGCGATGCTGTCCAGCAGATCGTTGCCCCGGTCGGTTAGGCTGACTCGAACGGTGCGCCTGTCTGCGGCGCCGCGAATCTTCCGTAGAAGGCCCATGGCCTGAAGCTTGTTCGTTTCGACCGTGACGAACGAGGCGCTCAGGCGCGTGTGTTCGGCGATCGTGCTGACGTAGACCGGGCCGTCCTCGATGTAGCGGATGCTCATCAGTATCATGTATTGTGGGCCATGAACGCCGAGGAAGTTGGCGTACCCGTCGCGAATGCTCGTGGTGGTCGTGAAAAGCGCAAAGAGCTTGTTGATAAGCTCGCGGAACTTCCGATCTGAACCTCCCTCGAGAAGCTCCGGACGGGAGATCGTCAGCGGAGCGCTACGACCTTTCTCGGCGCCCGCGTCAGACCTCGCCTTGGGCCTCGATCCGCTTTTTGCCACCATAACCACGCCTCATTATCCTTCAGGTAGGCCTCATTCGGCCGTTGCCGGCGGGCACAGGACGTCGGCGCCGCGCGGGCCAAAACTAGCTGCTTTTCACATATATCCATTCTTGAAGCCATTGCTTTCTTGAAGGCCAATAAGGTTTCCGAATTCCGCCTTCGGAGCTCCGATGCGCCCGGCATTGGCTTCTCTCGAAGCGATCGTGATGTTGGCTCCGGTTCAGAACATAGCTTTGTAAAAAAGCTTTGCAACACACTGTATGTTCGGGTAGCGTTTGGGTGCTGGCGGCATGGGCCGCCGTTTATTCGAGCATAAAAGTCAATGGGGGAGGTCATGAGAAAAGTCATTCTGCCGCTGCTGTGCGTCGCTGCCCTCGTTGGCTCACCATTGATCGCAAGCGCCCAGGAGGGCGATGTATGGCGGCACGGGATCGTGCAGCCGAAAGGCGATGCGGGTTTCTCCTACATGGCCGTGGACGGCAAGTTTGCGGAGAAGAATAAGGTAAAGCTCGAAATCCTGCCGATGCAGGGCGACACATTGCTGCTGAAGTCGCTGATCGGCGGGGCGCTCGACAGCTATGAAGGCGGGCTTGGCTCTCCCATGATCGCCGCCAGCAAGGGCGCGAACATCCGTATTATCGGCTGCCACTGGCAGAAATTCACATATGCCCTTTACTCAAAGCCCGAGTTCAACAAGGTCGAGGACCTGAAGGGTAAGACGATTGGCGTCTCCGCGCCTGGATCGCAGCCAGATCTCTTCGTGAAGGCCCTTCTTATAAAGGCGGGGTTGGACGCCAAGACGGACGTGCATTTTGCACTCGTCGGCTCCGACAGCCAGCGTATTCAGGCTTTGTCGAATGGCATCGTCGATGCGGCCGCGGCTTCAGATGAGTTTCAGTTGGCGGCGCAGAAGTTCGGTTTAAAGCTTCTCGTCCACGCCACCGAAGCGCTGCCCAAGGCCACGCACCGTTGCATCTATACGACGGCGGAGAAGCTCAAGCAGAATCCGGATTTGATCACCCGCTTTTTGGCGAGTGAGATTTCTGCGTTCAGATACGCCCTCGACAACAGGGACAAGACGCTCGCGCTTGCGCTGAAGCGGGCACAGTCGCCGAACCAGAAGGAAGCCGAATTCCTCTTCGATAATGTCATACGCGAGCACGTCATTGATCGAGATTTCCAGATCTATCCCGACAAGCTGACCTGGATGCGCGACCTTCTGGTCACCAACGGCTTTCTGGACAAAGGGTTCGACCCCGCCTCGATCGTCGACAAGACGGCGCTCACCAAAGCGCAAGCCTTGGTGAAGTAGCTGCCTCGGGCCGGGCTTGCGAGCTTGGCAGCCGCTCCAACCGCGCTGCTCGTCATCGGCCCTCGTCAGACGTGACGGGGGACCGTTCGAGAGAAGCCGTTCTTCCATTCAGGAGGCGATTTTGCCGAGGATCGGGGTCGATTGCTCCCTTCTTCCAAATGGCTTCACGGCAAAGCCGTTCTGCAAATCAGTCGACGAGGTCAGCGACGCCGATTGGAGACTCCAATGCCTTTAACCATTCGAACCATGGTTGCCTTCGTAGAGGATCAGACGGCCACCCGGAATGTTTCCGGGCCAATCCTACGCAAGGTTGCGGTGGGTGCCGTCGTGAACAATCCCTACGCCGGGCGATACGTGGACGACCTCGATGAATTGATCGACGGCAGCGTGGAGATCGGTCGAGTTATTGCCGGGCGGGCTGTCGAACTCATGGCGCCTTTCGCCGCCGAAAGCTACGCGAAGGGAGCGATCGTCGGCACTGCCGGCGAGGTGGAGCATGCGGAAGCCGTGCTGACGACGCGTTTCGGCGACACGCTGCGCGCGGCGGTCGGCGGGGGCAAGGCCTGGATTTCCCACTCCGCAAAGCAGGCGGTCGCCGGGGCCTCGATTGACATTCCCCTTGCCCACAAAGATGCGCTCTTTGTCCGATCGCATTACGACCTGATGACGCTTTCAGTTCCGGGCGCGCCGCGTCCAAATGAAATCGTCATATTCTGCTGTCTAGCGAATCGTGGCCGCCTCTCGCATCGGATCGGCGGTCTGCGGGCCGAAGACATCACGTTGCACGACGGTCTGCGGTGACCGGCGCATTATCCGGAGGTTTCGAGAAAGCATGAAGGTCGCAATCACAAACATCGGGACCATCATCTCGGGCGATTGGCGGGATCCGTTTGTTGCCGGCGACTCGCTGCTGATGGAAGACGGGCTGCTCTCCAAGGTCGGAACGGTTTCGTCCGCCGATCTTGACGGCTGCGACCTGGTCGTGGATGCAAACGGGGTCACCGCCTGTCCTGGATTTATCGACTCCCATGTCCACCTTGCGTTCGGCGATTACTCGCCACGTCTGACCGCTCTCGGATTCCTGGAAAACTATCTGCATGGTGGCACCACGACTTCTATCAGCGCCAGCGAAGTTCACGTACCCGGGCGGCCGAACGATGTAGAAGGCGTCAAGGCGCTCGCCATCACAGCCAAGAAGTGTTGGGACAATCTGAGACCGGGTGGCATGCGCGTCCACGCCGGCAGTGTTCTGCTCGAGCCGGGTCTCGAAGAAGCGGATTTTGTGGAGCTGGCCGCAAAGGGCATCTGGCTCGCAAAGGCAGGCTTCGGCAGCATCAACACGCCGTTCGATTACGTTCCGATGGTCAAGGCGGCGCAGAAGGCCGGGCTCATCGTAAACGTGCACACCGGCGGCGCGTCCATGTCGCTCGCCAATTCCATTCACGGCAAGCATCTGGTCGCCATGCAGCCGGACGTGGCTTTCCATGTCAATGGCGGTCCGATCGCGATGCCAGAGGGCGACCTCGAGAGGGTCGTTCATGAGACCAAGACCGCTCTGCAAATCTGTCAAGCCGGCAATATCAGGACATCGCTGCATTGCCTGGAACTGGCGGTGAAGAACGACGTGTTCGACCGCTTCCTGATCGCGACAGATACCCCCACGGGAACAGGCGTCATGCCCCAGGGCATGATCAAGACCATTACCGAGATGTCGTGCCTGACCAGGCATGCGCCGGAAACAATGATCGCCGCGGCAACCGGCAATGTCGCCAAGGTCTATCGCCTCAACAGCGGTTTTCTGCGTCCCGGCAAGGACGCGGACGTGTTGCTGATCGACGCGCCCCTCGGAGGCTCTCAACCCGATGCGCTTTCCGCCATCAAGTACGGCGATGTCACCGCTGGGGTGGGGTGCTTCACTTCGGGGCACCCACGTTATATCGGGCGGAGTCGGTGCACGCCTCCGGCCATGCGCTATCCTTCTATCGTGAAGAACACTTTGCCGCGGACCTTCAATCCGCCGGGGTTGGTGTAGACGCGTTCTGTCCGTCACGACCAATCCGGCAACAAGGCCATCGCGGATGGCAGCCTGCCTTGGAGAAAAGAAATGAACGGTGGCAATCAGGTCGTAGAGGCGCTTCGCGCGGTTGGGGCCAATACCGTATTCGGCCTGCTCGGCTCGTCGACAATGGAAGTCTACGACGCACTCTATGACGCCGCCGACATTCGCTACATCGGTGTTCGCGACGAGGCGGCCGGAACACATATGGCGGATGCTTACGGCCGCATTTCCGGCCAGCCGGGAATTATCCTCGCGGGCCAGGCGGGACCCGGCGCAACCAATCTCGTAACCGGGCTTGTCCAAGCCAAACTCGCTTATTCTCCGCTCGTGGCAATTACCGGCCTCGCATCCACCGAGCACCTCGGCCGCGACACATTCCAGGAAGTTGATCAGCAATCGATCTTCAGCGCGATAACCAAGCGCACCTTCACGGTGCCCAGGGCTGAGCGGATCGGCGATTTTATCTACGAGGCCTATCGCCTGGCGAATGCGGGCCAGCGCGGTCCGGTCGTCGTGCAGGTGCCTCGCGATTTCTTCGCGCAGGAGACCGCCAGCATCAAACCTCAGCAGAAAGGACTGAAGGCGCCGGCAACGGGCGTGCCAGACAAAGCTACTCTTGCGGCGATCCGGGAAATGATCGCAGCGGCCAAACGTCCGGTCATCATGGCCGGTGCCGGAGTCAAGTGGAGCCGGGGGTCGGCGGCGCTTGAGCAATTCGCCCAGCTTCTGGGCATCCCCGTCACTGTTTCTGCGGGACACACGGATGTCATCCGTAACGATCATCCATTTTTCTTCGGGCAAGTTGGGCCGCGTGGGAATCCGCTCGCCAGCCGCTTGGTCCGTGAAAGCGATCTGATCCTGGCGCTTGGTACGCGCCTCGGCTTCAATACGACATTCTACAACAATGACGTCGTTGCCAAGGGAACCGCGATCGTCCAGGTCGACATAGACCCCTTCGCCATCGGCCGCCATTTCCCGGTCGCGCTTGGCTACGTCGGAGATGCAGGCGCGGCCATCATGGCATTGACGGAGGTCTGCCGCGACCTGACTCCCGAGCGGAGGAAGTGGTCCGCCGCCTATTCCGGACTTTCCGCGGAGCGCGATGAGTTGTGGCAGAAGCGCGAGAAGCTGGGCGCAGACAACAAGATGCCGATGTCTGCCGAGCGTGTTTTCGCTGAGCTGCGCCGTGCAATGCCGCGCAATGCAATCGTGACGCTCGATGCCGGAACGCTATGCCTTCAGGCAAGCGACCAACTTCGCTATTACGAGCCTCCGGCATTGCTCACGCCATTGGATTTCGGCCTCGTCGGATTTTCTTATGCGGCGGGTCTCGGAGCGAAGCTCGCTGCGCCGGAACGCCCGGTGGTGACCCTCATGGGAGACGGCGGGTTCGGCATGACGATGGCCGAAATCTCGACGGCGGTCGAACATCGGATCAACACCGTGGCCGTCGTGCTCGACAACGGCAGTTGGGGTGCGGAAAAGGCCTACCAACGGGACTTCTATGATGGCCGGTACATCGGCGCCGATATCAAGAGCCCGCCTTATGACAAGGTCGCGGAACTGATGGGCGCGAGCGGCTTTGCCATCACGCAGCCGGGACAGTTGGAAAATGTCTTTCGGGAAGCGCTGGCCGCCAATGCACCTGCGGTCATTCACGTGAAGGTTGATCCGAATGCGCTGGTGAGCTTCCGCCGGGATTCGTTCAAGCATCGGGCGCCGAAGGCTTAGCGGAGGGGCAGCGTGGAACACATCTCCGTCATCGGCCTCGGTGAGATTGGATCGCGCGTCGCACGGCATCTCGCGCGAGCGGGCCATGATGTCGCCGGTTACGATATCGACGCCGACAAATGCAGTGCCCTTGCTTCCGAAGGTGTGCGTGCGACGTCATCGGCCGCCGATGCGGCAGGGTCCGCGTCGCTCATCGTGACATGCGTGACCGACGGAGCCGCTCTCCGCGACGCCGTGGAGGGAGGTGAGGGGATTCTTCGATCGGTGAAGGCAGGAAGCACCGTCATCGATCTCACATCGGCGGAACCATGGCTGTCCGTTCCCTTGGCGAGGCGGCTGGCGGCAGCGGGCGTTGATTTCCTCGACGCTCCGGTAAGCGGTGGCGTGCCGGCCGCCGAAGCTGCGCGCATGAACTTCATGATCGGCGGAGAAGCAGGAACGCTCGAGCGCTGGCGCGACGTCCTGAAGATCCTTGGACAGGACTTCGCTCATGTCGGAGGCGTGGGCTCCGGTCATACGATCAAGGCGCTCAACATGCTCGCGCTCGCGGGCAACATGCTCGCGGCGCTGGAGGTCATGGCCAAGGCGCGGGACTACGGCATCCCGCCCAAGGCGACCAACGAGGCTTTAATCGAGGGCCAGGCCGCAAGCTATGCCTGCAATCTGCATTTTCCGCGCTTCATATTCCCGGGAACGTATGATTCCGGTTTCAGCTACGATCTGATGTTCAAGGACCTCCTGATCGGTGCCGGACTTGCCCGCCGGATGGGCGTTTCGGCCCCCGTCGCGGAAGTCGTTTGCGACATTTATCGTTCATTGGGCGCGAAGCTTGCCGGACGTGACAACACGCGGATTGCCGAAGATTTTCTTCACCAGCCCGCGGCGACAGATCAAGTATCGGCGAACCCGGGAGAGTTGCTGGGTTCGCTGGTGACTATCGTCCAGATTTCGCAGCTCATCATCAACTCCGAGATAATCGTTGTCGGCGAAAGAGCCGGACTCGGATGCACGACAATCGCCGAGGTCCTCTGCGCCGGCAGTGGCAGAAGCGCTGTGCTGGAAGGACCCATTTCCGCTTGGGCCAGGAATGATCCGATGCCTATCGCGGATCTTCTGGAGCGGATGCGCAGATCTACCTTGGACCAAGCTCCGGGATCGTACGCGAATATGCCCGGACGAGTGACCGGTACCGCCGCAAAGGCGTGGGAAGGAGTTTGCCGCAACGGCAATTCCAGTTTTGAACAGATGCTTGCGTGGCTTGGGGGAGATCGAACTGCCCACGGCCATGCATCAGGCGCGTTACAAGCTTGAGCTTCGCTGTCGGCTTGTCACCGACGGCTGACGACATGTGCAGAGGAAAGCCGCGCACAATGCAAAGGGTTGATCCGACAATGCTCCATGTCTCTCTATATGTCTCTCTATTCGAGTCGATCCCGTCATCGGCGGAACCATGGAACGACGGACGGTGCAGGCGCTGCCAGCGCCGAGGCCTCGTCCGACGTTTCGCGTGAGGCAGGCTCTGCTCGACGAACAATGCCTTCGATAGCTGATTGAAAAATGCCGTTTCGATTTCGGGACGGAACGGGGAATCACTTTGCCTGAAGCTTCGCGTCAACTTGGCAGCTCTCGGCCGTATCTTGGCAGATTCGGCCTTGTCCCGGACATCGCAGGTCTTCTCCGCTCCGGCACCTTCTGGCCTGGCATCGTTCTCGTCGCAACGATAGCGGCGTCCGCCTTCTCCATCCGTCTGCTTCCCGGCTTGGCGCTGTTCAGCCCGATCATACTCGCCGTGATCGTGGGGATTGCATTCTCCAATGTCGTCGGCAAGCCGACGAACACGGTGGGCGGCATAGCTTTCTGCCAGCGCGCCCTCATGCGCTTCGCGATCGTGCTGCTCGGCTTCCAACTGACCATGGATAATATCCAGTCGATCGGCCTTTCCGGCATTGGCATCGTCGTACTGACGCTGGTGTCGACTTTTTGTTTCACGATGCTGGCCGGCCGTGTTCTCCGGGTGGACCGTAAGCTGACCGAACTGATCGCCGCCGGCACTTCGATTTGTGGCGCCTCCGCCATCGTGGCGGTCAATGCCGTCACCTCGGCGCGGGAGGAGGACGTTGCCTACGCGGTCGCGTCCATCACTCTGTTCGGCAGCATCGCTATGCTGACCTTTCCGCTATTGGTGCCGGTATTGGGGCTCGGCCATCATGAATTTGGCCTTTGGGCCGGCGCGTCCATCCACGAGGTTGCGCAGGTGGTCGCCGCCGGCTTCCAGGATGGAACACAGGCGGGCGAGATTGGCACGATTACAAAGCTTATCCGGGTCGTGATGTTGGCGCCCGTCGTCGTCGTGCTGAGGATGCTCGCCCATCGCGCCGCGAGCGGGGAGGCCTCCGCCAAGCCGCCGAAGCCATGGTTCGTAGCCGCCTTCATCGGCGTTGTGGCGCTGAATAGCGTGATCCAGATTCCGGACGGAATCCGACACAATATCGCGCTTCTCACCACCTTCTTTCTGTCGATGGGGTTGGCGGCCATGGGCCTGCAAACGGACATATCCCGCGTCCGTTCGCGGGGCCTTCGTCCGCTTATGGTTGCGCTTTCAGCTTCTATCTTTGTCGCTGGTTTCAGCCTTTTTCTGGTGAAGGTAATGGGTTGAGGAAAGCCCGTAGCGATTGAGCAAGTGCGGATTTTCGTGGCCCGTGCTCAATAAGGGCTTCCTCCCAAAGAAAGTAAGGGCCCCTCTCAAAACGAGTTGCGAACATAGGGATCGTGCCGCGTCATCAGGCGCCGCCGTTCCGGATGCTCTCGCGTCGTTACAAGGTCGAGGCGCTCGAAGAGACGTTGGCGACCGTGCTGCCGTTTCCGTGTATTCGCTATCGTGCCTCGGCGCTCGCGGGCGTCGGGCCGGTGCTCTCGAATCCGATACGGCCGAAGCCCGGCAGCTTCAGGGCCGGACGGCGGAGGTCGAGACCGGCGACGAGCGTGAGCACATTGAGCTCGATGCCCTCGACCCAGCCGACTTTGAGGCCCAGAACGCCATAAAGGCTCACCTCGATGCCCGTGTGGCTCGGCGTCAGTCCGGCCGGAAGCCCGTCGATCCGGAAATCCTTGCCGATCGCATCGGGCGGCACCGCGATGTGCAGTTCGGGCGCGGCCCGCAGGACGTTGGCAACGAACGTGTTGCTGTTCGGCCCCGGCCAGAGGCGATAATCGCCGAGGCCCGCATAGGGATAATTCTCGATCGCCGCCTCGATCTTCGGAATGGCCGCGGCGGCGAGCGGCCCGCGTATGTCGGCGACGACCTCCGGCATCGCGCTGAACCAGCGCGCGTCGGGCGGATAGGCGTTGACCCGGATCGGTCGGCCGAAGCCGGTGACGTCATAGCGGGTGTAGCTGGATGCATTCGCCGGCTTGATGACGATCCATGTGTGCACCGCGAAGATGCTGCGCCAGTTGGCGTTGCGCGCCGCAAGGACGAGGACGCGCGCCTGCGGATCGACCGCGGCGGGCACGAGGAGGCCGGTGCTCGACCAGTTCGCCTGGCGCCAATCGCGCGGTTGATCGCCGGTCGCGAACGCAATGCTCCGCACGCCGATCGGCAGCAGGAACACGAGGGCGAGCAGGCGGCTCGATGTCTTGACGCGCAGGGCCATGCGGGCGAAGGGATGAACGTTCGGCCGGGTGTTGCGTTCTCCGGCCGAGAATTCAAGAAAACCACAGATCACCCCAAATGGCGAACCCGGTTCTGGTCGAAGTCGTCCGCGGGTCTCTGGTCGAGAGCCGGCACCGTGGGGCGGCGGCCGTGGTCGATGCCGACGGCGCGATCGTCCTCACCCTCGGCGACGTGGAACGGCTTGTCTACCCGCGTTCGGCCGTGAAGGCGATCCAGGCGCTCGCGCTCGTGGAAACGGGGGCGGCGGACCGCTTCGGCCTCGGATCGGAGCATCTGGCGCTCGCCTGCGCGTCTCATAGCGGCGAGCCTGCGCACGTGGCTGCGGTCGAACGCATGCTCGCGGCGGCCGGATTAGACGCGTCGGCGCTGCATTGCGGGGTGCACTGGCCGCTTCATCAGCCATCGGCCCTGGCGCTCGCGCGGTCGGGCGGAACGGCGTCCGCGCTTCACAACAACTGCTCAGGCAAGCACGCCGGCTTTCTCTGCACGGCCTGCGCGATGGGCGTCGATCACTGCGACTACATCGATCCGTCGCATCCGGTGCAGCGCGCGGTCGCGGCAAATCTGCAGGCATTGTCGGGGATCGCGCTCGGCGAGGACCGGCGGGCGATCGACGGCTGCTCCGTTCCGACCTGGGCGCTGCCGCTCTCCGCCCTGGCGCTCGCCTTTGCCCGTTTTGGGACCGGCCGGGGGCTTGATCCGGCGCGCGCCTTGGCGGCGCAACGGCTGCGCCGTGCCTGCGCCCAGCATCCCTGGTACGTGGCGGGCACCGGCCGGTTCTGTACCGATCTGATGAAAGCGTTCGGCGAACGCGTCTTCGTCAAGACCGGGGCCGAAGG
>CAYVBN010000337.1:0-10961 GCA_964449645.1 uncultured Hyphomicrobiales bacterium | reverse complement strand
AAAACCGGTGTCCACTTTTGCGGACCGCGCTCTGCGCATGATCCGGCGAAGTGTAAGCGGTTCGCCGGCGAGATCATGCGCCAGTTCATTAAGTTAGGGCGCGATCTTCCGCAAAACCGGTATCCACTTTCGCAGATCGCGCGTTCGCCGGGCCGGCGAAGAAAGAACGTTGTCCTTCCGAGAACGTCGCAATCGGCGCGGACGTTCCCGCGTGGCTGCCCGCTTGTTGCCCATCCCGGCGGGACGATCCAGGCGGAGCACCACGGCCCGATACCTCAGGCCTGACGCTCCGGCGTTGTCACCACCAGGCCGTCGAGGTCCTCGCGCACCTTGATCTGGCACGAGAGGCGGGAGTTCTCCCGGACATCGTACCCGAAATCCAACATGTCCTGCTCCATCGGAGAGGGCTCTCCGGCCTTCTCGCGCCACGCCTCGTCCACATAGACGTGGCAGGTGGCGCACGCGCAGGCTCCGCCACATTCCGCTTCGATGCCCGGAATGCCGTTCTTGATGGCGGTTTCCATCACGGTGGAACCGATCTCGGCCTCGACGGTCCGAGCGGTGCCTTCCGCATCGACATAGGTGATTTTGGCCATCGCAAACGCGGGAACGGGGCAAGAAAAATACCGCCTCGCGGCGGGCCCGCCTCATATAGCCTGTCATCTCCTCTCGCGCCAGGGTGCCGCGGCGTTGGCGCGCGCACCCGCCGAGCGCGCGAGGGATCGCCGACGAGGTTCCGCGAGCTGCGCGACGTCTGCGGTTGGGCGCACGAGAGCGGCCAAACCTGCCGGCGTCATTTGTCTCCCGGCGCCGCGTCCTCGTCCGGCTTGCTCGTGAGCGCGCGGCGGCCTGCTTCCGTCAGCTTGCAGACGAGCCAGTCCGGCTTCATCGGATTGTTGAACCACGGCTCCGCCCAACCGTGGGCGATGCAGGCTTCGATGGTCTTGCGTGGAACTTCGCGGCCGTCCCGGTCAAAGATCGGGAGTTTTCCACCGGCTTCCACAAGCCCGCGCTCCAGATAGCGCCTTTGCGGCCGGGTTGGCCGCATGGTCGCCACAATGTCGCCGTCATTATGACCGGACGGGAGGACAGGGCCGTTCTTACCCTCTGAATGACGCATGACGCTGGCCGCCGCCGTTAACGATGGTGAAAAGATGGTTAGCGGACATGGTTTCTTTGGTCTTAACGGCTGAATAGGATAGCGTTGCGGCAGGGGACCTCCAGACAAAAACGACCGGGCATGCGGCCGGTCGGCGACTTTGTGACCATCACGCGCCCGTGCCACGGCTCCGACTGACCTTCGGAGCCGGGGTCCTGGTTCAGCGTATCGATCGAGGCGGACGAGCGACATGGCGAATTATCCCAAGAAGATCAAGGATCCGACCGAGGCGGCGATGTCGGCCATCCAAGACGCGCTCAACGTGCCGAGCCTTGGGGAGTCCCCGGCTTCTTCTTCGGACAGCTCTTCCTCCGTTTCGTCCTCCGGCGACGACCGTCAGCCGGCCCGCACCGCCCCTCCGCTGCTCGACGAGGACATCTTTCTCGACCCGGCGGACGCGCCCGCGCCGCCGGCGAATACGCAACCGCCGCGCCGCGCCGCCAACGACGACCGCCGGTCGATCGGACAGGTTCTGCAGACGCTGCAGCGCCGGCCTGCCCGCGCCCCCTATGCGGTCGCCTCGCTGTTCACGGCGGCCTGGACGGTCGCGGCCGCAGCGCTCGGCTACGCCTTCGCGCCGAGCTTCGAGCACCTGTTCACCCAGTCGCCGACGGCCGTCCCGACTATCGTCGGACTGTCGGTGGCCTTCTTCGCACCTATTCTCTTCTTCTACGTCCTCGCCCACATGATCTCGCGCTCGATCGAGCTGCGCATCATCGCCCAGGCGATGGCCGAGACCACGGTGCGGCTCGCCGAGCCGGAGGCGATCGCGCGCGAATCCATCGTCAGCGTCGGCCAGGCCATCCGCCGCGAGGTCGCCGCCATGGGAGACGGCGTCGAACGCGCGCTCGCGCGTGCGGCCGAGCTCGAGGCGCTCGTCAACAACGAGGTTGCCGCGCTCGAACGCGCCTACAACGACAACGAGGTACGAATCCGCGGCCTGCTCGATGGCTTGGCGCAGCAGCGCGAGACCCTGGTGGGTCAGGCCGAGCAGGTCCGCACCGCGATCAACAGCGTGCACCTCGACCTGACGCACGACATCGCTCAGGTCAGCGACCTCGTCGCCGTGCGCGTCAACGACGCGGCCCAGCAGATCACGCGCGCCATTGCCGAGAAGGGAGAGCACCTCACCGCATCGCTCACGAAGACCAGCGATAGCATGATCGAGGCCATCAGCGACCGCGGCGGCGAGCTGCTGCAGCGCCTCGAGCTGTCGAGCAAGGACACCACCAAGGCGATCGAGCTCGCGAGCGAGCGCCTGAGCGCCAGCCTGAACTTCAAGACCGATCACATCAGCGACGAGTTCATCGAGCTCGCCGGCAATCTACAGACGCAGATGTCGGCGCGTCTCGAGCAGGTGGCCGACGGGCTCTCGGAGCGCTCCGCGGCCCTTCTTGAGCTGATGGAGCAACGTTCGCGGGCCATCACGGAATCCCTCATCGACACGTCGAGCCGCATCGCCGAGACGATCGCCATGCGGGCCGACGACGTCAACGGAACCCTGAAGGCGACGGGGGATTCGCTCATCCTCGACCTCACCCTGCGGGGCGGGGACATCGTCTCCAAGCTCGAGCAAACGGGAACCAACATCACCGAGACGCTTGCCTCGCGCGGCGGCGAGGTGGTGGCCAAGCTCGAACAGACCGGCACCAGCATCACCGGTACGATCGTCGAGCGCGGCGAGAAGGTCAGCGAGACGTTCCGCCTCGGAGCGGAATCGCTTGCCGAGGCCATCGGGGAGCGCGGCGATTCCATTCACCAGATGCTCGCGCAGCGCCTGCAGGCGTTCGAGGAGATGTTCTCGCAGGGCGGCGCGAAGCTCGTCGAGAAGATCGGCCACGACAGCGGCAATCTGGGCAACCTCATCACCCGCCATCTGGCGGAGTTCGACCGGACCGTGAAGACTTACGGCGGCGAACTGGTGGAGCGGCTCGGCCAGCGCGCCCGCGACGTTACCGAAGCCCTCAGCGCATATGTCGACGGGTTCGACGATCGCGTCACCACCAAAGCGGTGGATGTCACGGCGACGCTCGACGAGCGCCTGACCCGGTTCCAGGAAGCCCTCGACAGTCGCACGCAGGTGCTCAGCGACGCCCTCGCCTCCCGGGCGGCGGAGATCGCCAGCACCGTCGCGGACAGCGGCAAGGAGGTCGTGACGGCGCTCGAAGCCCGCGTGGCCGAGGTCACGGACGCCATCGCGAACCGCGGAACGGAGCTGGCCGACACTATCGACACGAAGATGCAGGAGATCGACCGGTCGCTTGGCCAGCGCGCGATGGAGCTGGCGGACAACCTGGACGGCCGCATCGGACGGTTCGAGGACCTGCTGGTCGGCCGCGCCGAGGCGGTGACCCGCCAGCTCGAAGCGAGCGGCCGCGCCGCGGCCGAAGCCATGAACGCCCGCATGGAGCAGCTCGCCGGCGTCATCAGGACCAATACCCAGGACGCCGAGCGCTCGATCGGCGAGCTCGCACTGTCCACCAGCGAGACGATCCGCAACAGCACCAGCGAGGTGGAACAGGTCCTGGCGCACCTCGCGCGAGAGACCGCGCAGGAGATCCGGCACAGCGCGCGGGAAGCGGGCGAGGCCCTGAGCCAAGCCGCTGTTTCGACCACCGAGGCGCTGCGCAGCGGCGCCGGAGAGGCCGAACGCACCCTGACGAACCTCTCCTCCGGAGTGGCCACGGTGCTGAAGCAGAACGCCGGCGAGGTCGAGCGGACCCTCCTCGGCGTCAGCGCCGAGGTCGCGCGCAATTTCGTCGGCAAGGCCGACGAGATCGTCGACACGCTTACCAGGCGGTCGGCCGAGTTGACGCAGCTCCTCGACGAGAAGAGCGGCGGGCTCGTGAGCGCGATCAGCGACAGAAGCCAGCAGTTCTCCGAACAGATGGAGCGGGCGACGGACGAGGCCGTCAGAGCCATTCACACGAAGGGCTTCGCCTTCACCCAGAGCGTTACCGAGAACAGCGAGGAGCTCGCGAAACGCGTCAACGACGCGAGCGAAAACGCTGCGGCCAGCGTCAACAAGGCGCTCAAGGAGCTGCAGGAGGCCACCCAGTCGGCGGTCGAGACGTCGAAACGCACCGCGGCCGCGACCGTGTCCGAAATCCTCGAGACGCACGGCATGCTGCGGTCGGACACCACGGCGCTGTTCGAGCGCCTGCGCGAAGCCAACGTGCTGCTGCAGGAGGTGCTGAGCGGAGCGCAGGGTAACATGAGCTCCATGGAGCAGCTCCTGTCGGCCCGCGTGACCGAGTTCGTCAGCACGATGAATCAGCTCCTCGAGCGCACCGGCTCGACGAGCCTCAAGATGGACGAGAACATGTCGTCCTTCCACAGGCTCACCTCCAAGGTGCTGGACGATCTCTCCGCGCTCTCCGGACAGTTCCAGATGCACGGCCGGTCGCTGGCGGATGCCGTCGACCTGGTGGAACGGAGCAACACCCGTTCCGAGCAGGCGATCGGTGAACGGCGCGAAGCCCTGGAATCGCTCGTGGCGACCCTCGACGTCAGGGCGGACGATCTCGACCAGCGCCTGAAGAGGTTCTCGGTGCTGCTCGACGAGTCCCTCGAAGCCGCAACCGGGCGGGCGCGCGACATCGCCCGCGTGGTCGCCGAATCGAGCACCGAGAGCACGCGCGCCGTCACGGAGCAGTATGAAGCCTTGCGCAGCGTGTCGGAGAACGAACGCCGGCGCACCACGGAAGCGCTGCGCGACGTCTACGAGCAGGCGACCGGCGACGCCCACGACATGCTGACCCGCGCGGCGGAGCGTTTCTCGGAAATCGTGCAGAGCATGAAGCACATGGCCGGCGAAATGCAGCGCGAGCTCGACAATACGCGCCAGGAACTGCGGCGCGGCATTCTCGAGCTGCCGCAGGAGACGGCCGAGAGCGCCGCCCAGATGCGGCGCGTGATCGTCGACCAGATCGAGGCGCTGGCCGAGCTCAACCGCATCGTCGCGCGCCACGGCCGTGGACTCGACACGGCTGAGCCCGCGCGCCGGCCCGGCCGCGAGGAGCCGGTGGTTGCCGGGGCCGGCAGCCGCGCCGAGACGTCCCGCCACAGCGACAGCCCTCGGCACGGCGACAGTCCCCGCCACGGTGACAGCCCACGTCACGGCTCGCGCGCGGACATCGGACCCGGTCCGACCATTGCACCGCCGCCGCCTCCCCCACCGCCGCCGGTATCGCGGCGCTCCGAGTCGCCGGCGCTCAGCCCGGCGCAGGGACCGGGATCGAACCGCAGCGGATGGCTGTCGGACCTGCTCAACCGCGCCTCGCGCGAGCTCGACGAGGTGACGCGCGCGGACGACCGGCCGCCGCGCAACGAAGAGCGCCCGGCCCGGCATGCGATCGAGTCGCTCGACTCGCTCTCGGTCGACATCGCCCGCATGATCGATCGTGACGCCGCCGCCGAACTGTGGGACCGCTACAAGCGCGGCGAGCGCAACGTCTTCACGCGCCGGCTCTACACCATGCAGGGGCAGAAGACGTTCGACGAGATCCGCAAGCGCTACCGGTCCGACCGGGAGTTCAAGCAGACGGTCGACCGCTACATCGGCGAATTCGAGCGGCTGCTCGACGAGGTGTCGCGCGACGACCGCGGCCAGATCGTGGCGCGGACCTATCTCACCTCGGAGACCGGCAAGGTCTACACGATGCTCGCGCATGCGGCCGGTCGCTTCGACTGAGCAGCGTCGACTTGAGCAGTGTCTAGCTCCGGAGAACGCGCCGCCGCCACGGCGCGTTTTTCTTTTGTCTTCTTTTATCTTTTATCGGCGGGTTTCGCGCGGAGCGGCAGCGGCGACCGCCGCGTTCCGCCGCCCTGGCGAAGGCGATCCCCAGCGACACCCTGCTCGGGATCCCCTCGCCTTCATGCCGCGCGCCTTCGGCTTCTCCGCGCGCACCGTCCCGCTCATCGAATAGAAACGCGTAGGATTTCGTATGTGGTCGCATTTTCTGCCGTGAACCGCTATCCACGTCGCCGAAACTGCTCCGATTGCGAGCCTCCGCGTCATGCCGCCGTCACTGCATGTCTCGATCGAGCGTTGGCCCTTGGCCGAGGCCTTCACCATCAGCCGCGGGTCGAAAACCGAGGCCGAGGTGGTCGTCGCCGAAATCACCGATGGGCAATGGCGGGGCCGCGGCGAATGCGTGCCCTATCCCCGCTATGGCGAGAACCCGGCAGGCGTTGCGGCGCTGATCGCGTCGCTGAGCACAGCCGTCGCTAACGGACTCGATCGCGCCGGATTGCAGGCCGCCCTTCCGGCCGGCGCCGCCCGCAATGCGCTCGACTGCGCGCTCTGGGACCTCGAAGCGAAGCGCAGCGGACGTCCCGTTCACGCGATCGCACAGCTTCCGCCACCGCGCCCCGCGATCACCGCCTACACGATCTCGCTCGGCGCGCCGGAAGCGATGGCGCAGGCCGCGGCCCGCGTGGCGCATCGGCGGCTTCTCAAGGTGAAGCTCGGAGCGCCGGGCGACGCCGAGCGCATTGCGGCGGTGCGCAAGGCGGCGCCGGCGGCCGACCTGATCGTCGATGCCAACGAGGGCTGGACCGCGGACAATCTCACGGACAATCTCGCGGCCTGCGCGGCCGCGGGAGTGAAGCTGGTGGAACAACCGCTGCCGGCCGGCCATGACGACGCGCTGCGCTCGATCGCGCGTCCTCTTTCAATTTGTGCGGACGAGAGCGTTCACACGCGCGATTCCCTCGCCGCGCTCGCGGGAAAATACGATGCGATCAACATCAAGCTCGACAAGGCCGGCGGCCTGACGGAAGCGCTGACGCTCCTCGTCGAGGCCGAGCGTCTTGGATTGTCCGTGATGGTCGGCTGCATGGTCTCGACGTCGCTCGCGGTTGCGCCCGCACTTCTGCTCGCCGGACACGCGCAATTCGTCGATCTCGACGGGCCGCTTCTGCTCGCGCGCGACCGTCCGGACGGACTGCGCTACCACGACAGCGTGGTGCAGCCGTCGACACGTTCGCTCTGGGGATGAGCGCAGCGGCAAAAAGTCCGGGCAGCGAATTTTCCGAACGTCAATTCCGTTTGCCTTCAGAATTACACAAAGGCACCCTAAGGGCGTAAGCGCGCTTGGCTGGGATGCGGGCGCCAATACGAACCACAATACTTACGGGAAAGCACGGGGACATGCGACTACTTGCGCTTGTTTGCGCCGCCGGCCTGGCGGTGCTTGGAACTTCGTCTGCTTCGGCAACAGTACGAATCACGGGAGACGGCGGCGGGCTGATGGGCTCGTATGCTGCGCGCTACTCGGAGCTTCGCAGCTCCGGCGAACGCGTGGTCATCGATGGCCCCTGCCTGTCGGCGTGCACCATGCTGCTCGGGATGCTCCCGCGCCAGCAGGTCTGCGTGACACCGAACGCGGTGCTCGGTTTTCACGCGGCATGGCGGCCCGACAGCTACGGCAACCGGGTCGTCAGCGCCTCCGCCACGCAGGCACTGTGGGACATGTATCCGCGGCGCGTCCGCAACTGGATCGCCCGGCGCGGCGGCTTGAAGTCGCAAATGATCTTCATGCGCGGCCGCGAGCTCGCCGGCATGTACCCGATGTGCCGCTAGCGCATCATCCGGCGAGTGTGAGCGGTTCGCCGCGGGGATTGCGATCCGACAGGAAACCTTGAGCTCATTCCGATTCGATCGACTCGGAACGTGCCTCGGGGTTCTGTCCGGGAGTCGGTGGCTATCCCGCGCATGGTCGGCGGTTCACGGCTTCGCGGCGGCGCGATGGTCGACGCGCCACGCGATGAGCGCGACCGTGACGCCCGCAGCCGCCATCGCGCTCATCGCCGCGTAGGCCACGCCGCCATAGGCCGCATAGAGCGTGCCGGAAAGAGCTGTCGCCACGGTCATCGCCACCGCCTGCACCGTGGCGTAGTCGCCCTGCGCCGTGGCGCCGAGACGCGCCGGAACTGCGTTCGCGAGAAACTGCATCGCCCCGAGATGGGTCGCGGCGAACGACAGCGCGTGCAGGCACTGCAACGCCGGAAGCAGGACGCTCGGCGGATCGAGCGCCATCACGATCCAACGCACGACCGCCCCGCTTCCGCCGAGCACGATCAGCGGGATCGACCCGAGCGCGGCCGGCAAGCGCTCCGACCATGCGAACATGGCGATCTCGGAAACGACACCGAGCGCCCAGAGGGCGCCGACCGCGGTGCCGCTCAGTCCCCGCCCGGCCCAGTCGAGGGCGGAAAAACCGTAATAGAGCGCGTGGCTCGCCTGAATGGCGCTCGCCGCGAGAAGCACGCCGACGAATGTCGGCACCCGCCAGAGGCTCGAGGCGGGTTGAGCACCTTCCTGGCCGCGCGGCTCCTTCGGGCGGCTCGGCGGGAGAAACAGCGCGACGGCCGCCGCGCCGGCGAGCGGCGCCACCATGAGCCAGATCAAGCTCTCGCGGGCGACGAAGCCGAGAAGAACGCCCGTCGCCATGTTGGTGACGATGAAGCTCGCCGACCCCCACAGCCGCACCGGCCCGTAGCCGCGCGACCGCCACGCGAGCCCGCGCAACGCATAGGCATCCGTCAACGGCATCACTTGGGCGAAAGCGACGGAGGCGAGCGCGACGGCGCCGAGAACGGGCAGAAAGCCATGGCCGATTCCGACCAGAGCATAACCGCCGGCCGCCGCGAGCAGAATTGCAGCGAGCGCGCTTTCGGGCGCGGCGAAGCGGTCGATCAGGCGCGCCGCCAGCGGCGCGGTGAGGACGCGGACGGCGACTGGCGCCGCGAGCACGATCCCGATCTCCTGCGGGCTCAATCCCTTGGCCTCGAGCCAGACCGGAAAGAACGGAAGCTGGACGCCGGTGAAGACGAAGACGGCGGCATAGAAGAGAGCCAATCGCGCTGCGAAGCCGTCCTTCACCGTTTTTTCGTGATAGCCCGTCAAAGCGATTGCGCTCCCAGACCGAGTCATGCTGTTCCTTAAGCATGGTCCTCCGGTTTGGCCATGTCTGACTCGCCGGCTGCAAACACACCGGCCCGGATTTCCGAAACTCCGTCCCCATCGGAGGCGGATTACGAGGCCATTTGCGCCGCCGTCATGGAAACGAGCCGCGGCCGCTGGTTCCTGGCCGAGTATGCCCGGCGCAATCGCCAAGCCGACACCGAGACCGTTCTCTCCGCGATCGAGCGGCTCGAATCGGTGGTGCGCGGCGAATCGACAAATCCCTCGATCGATCGGATGCGGTTCGATCTGATCGAGATGGCCAAGGCGATCGCCCGCACCAAGTCGGAGATCGCCGCCATCAAGCCCGATATCGAGCATCATGGCCGAATCGGCGAGGCGACCGAAGAGCTCGACTCCATCGTGCGGACGACCGAGCGGGCGACCTCCGAGATTCTGGCCGCGGCCGAGCAGATCCAGGAGATCGCCTGGACGATGCGCGAGCACGGGGTCGACGTGCACTTCTGCGATCAGCTCGACGCCCGTGCGACCGAAATCTACACGGCGTGCTCCTTCCAGGACCTGACCGGGCAGCGCATCGACAAGGTGATCGAGGCGATGCAGTTCCTGGAAAACCGCATCAACGCCATGGTGGAGATCTGGGGAGCCGACGTGCAGGCCCCCACGGCCGATGCTCCGGACGACAGCGGGGAAAATCGCGACCTCGATCAGGCCGACATCGACACCGTGATGGGGCCGGGTCCGACCGTCATGATGACGGCGGAGGTCCTGCCGGCGAGCGCCGAGGAAGTCCCGGCGCGTCCGCCCGAGCCTCGGGCGACCGTCGATCTTCTGGCCGACGTGGTGTTCGATTCGCCCTTCTTCGGCCCGAACCAATCCTCTCGCCCGACCGAGACGCATGCGGCTCCGCAGGAATTTGCCCTGCCCGATACGCCGGACGATGCGCAGCCGGTGTTCGACGTGGCGCCGGAACCCGCCGTGTCCACCGAGCCGCCTCCGGTCGTCGATGGCCCGCCGGCGAAGACGGCAGCTCCGGCGCCGGTCAAACCGATGCCCGCCGGATCGCGCACGACCGATCCGCTCGCGGCAATTCAGGCGCTGAGCGACGAAGAGAAGATCGCGCTGTTCAGTTGAGCGTACCGGTCGCGCAGCCGGAGCGCATGCCGGACGCGAACGCCCCAGCCTTCAAGCAACGAGCCGCGAGAACACCGTCGCGTCGACATTGCCGCCCGAGAGCACCGCAACGGCGGTCTTGCCGGCCACGTCGATCTTGCGGCTCAGCAAGGCGGCCAGTCCGACCGCCCCGCCCGGTTCGACCACAAGCTTGAGCTCGCGAAACGCGAACGCCACGGCCGCAGCCACCTCCTCGTCGCTCGCCGACACGCCCGCGCCGACAAGCGCCCGGTTGATCTCGAAGGTCAGACGGCCGGGCGATTGCGCAAGCAGCGCATCGCAGATCGACCCGGTCAGCGCGGGATTGCGCTCGCGCCGGCCGCTGCGGAACGAGCGCACGTGGTCGTCGAAGCCGGCCGGCTCGGCGGTGAACAGTTGGGCTTGCGGCACGCGCGCCTTCACGGCGAGCGCAATTCCGGCCGCCAGTCCGCCGCCCGACGCATTGACGACGATCACGTCGGGCGCGATGCCGGCCTGCGCCAGATCCTCCACGATCTCGCGGCCGGCCGTGCCCTGCCCGGCGATGATCATCGGATCGTCATAGGGCGGCACCAGCACCGCGTTCCGCTTGTCCGCGATCTCCCGTGCGATCGCCTCGCGATCCTCGCGCTCGCGATCGTAGAGCACGACTTCGGCGCCGAGCGCGGCGGTGCGCTCGCGCTTCGCACGCGGCGCGTCGGACGGCATGACGATGACCGC
>CAYVBN010000336.1:0-6825 GCA_964449645.1 uncultured Hyphomicrobiales bacterium | reverse complement strand
GAAGATCGTCGTTCCGCCCGGCACGCCGATCGTGCAGTACCAGGTCGGCGATCGCAGCGAGCTCAAGCCCGGCGCGAGCGTCTCGATCGCCAATGCGGTGAAGAAGCCCGACGGCTCGTTCGAAGCCGCACGCGTCAATGTCGGCCGCGACGGCGTTGTGACGCTTTGAGCGGCGTTTAAACGTTATCGCGAGTGCGAACCTGAACTCGAATGTTGCAACACGTTCGAGCCACCTCTCCTGGGGGAGAGGTCGGCTCGCGAAAGCGATCCGGGTGAAGGGTGTTGCGCCTCTGTGACAAGGTAACTCGCTCACCAGATAATGTCGTCTTCGTTCCCCGCCCGATTTTCTCGCGGTGCTCGAAAATCGACTTCTCCCCACCGGAGAGAGGTGAAGATGCTGAATTCGCGGCAGCTTCAACCAAATTCCAAGTTCAACGAAATTCCGAATTGATGAACGCTAGTCAATGCTCCGGCCGACGTGGCGCCGGCGGATGCGGCGCACCACGTACCAGATCGCGACGACGACCAGCGGCACCGCGATGGCGCTGACATAGGTCGGCTCGAGGGGCGCGCCGGCGTCGTGTGCGCCTTTGGCAACGTAGCCGATGAGCCCGACCACGTAGTAGCTGATGGCCGCGACCGACAGCCCTTCGACGGTCGCCTGCAGGCGGAGCTGCATGCGCGTGCGCTCGTTCATCGACCGCAGCAGGTCGCGGTTCTGCTGCTCGAGCTCGATGTCGACGCGGGTCCGCAGGAGCTGGGCGGCGCGCGCGAGCTTGCGCGAAAGATTGCCCTGGCGCTCCGTCATGGTGATGCAGGTGCGCATCGCCGGCGCCATGCGGCGTGCGAGGAACGACGACCATGTCGGCAAGCCACCGACCTTGCGCTCGCCGATCGTCTCCAGGCGCAGATAGACGATTTCGTTATAGGCGCGGCTGGCACCGAAGCGGAACAGGCTCGCGGCGGCGCCTGCTTCGAGCTCGGCGGCGAGCGCGGTGAGTTCGTCGAGCAGATGGTGATTGGCGGCGAGGCCTTGGCTGCCGCGCATCTGTTCGGTCACGTCCGCAAGGCGCGTCTCGATGCGCTGCACGGACGGCGCGAGCCGTTGCGCTTCCGGCAGGCCGAGCAGCGCCAGCGTGCGGTAGGTCTCGAGCTCGAGCAGGCGCTGCACCAGCGCGCCGGCGCGTTCCGCTCCGAGCCCGCGGTCGACGACCAGGATGCGGACAAAGCCCGCCGGGTCGGGCTGGAAATCGGTGGCATAAAGCGCCGTTCCATCCGAGTTTTCGGCGACCGCGAGGCTGGCGCGATCGAACAGGCGCTCAGGCGCCACGCCGTCCGCGCTGACGAGATGGAGGTCGATCGCGACGAGCGCCGGGCCCGGCTGCGGCACGATCTTCATCACTGTCGCGAGCGCGCTGGCCGGCGGGTGGAACGGCACGGCGCCGGGCGAGGGCGCCTCGGATGGCAGCTCCCACGTATAGGTCGTGAACTCCGAATGCTGCTCCCACCGCAGCGCCGTGCCGCCGAACGTGACGCGATGATGCTTTTCGCCGCGCTCCGGAGCGGCCAATCCGCGCCGCGTGCAGAAATCGATGAGGGCCGCGCGGTCGGCTTCGCCGCGGTCGGCGCTCGTATCGAAGGCGAAATGCAGCACGCGCCGCGGCGTTTCGATCGCCGTGAAGGGGCGGGCATGGACCTCGCCGAGCACGGCCGCGCGCAAGGGATGCGGGATCAACGATGTCCCGTTTCCCTCACCGATGGTGATTTCCGCACTCACGTCGTCTCCCGCAGGTGTTGCCTCAGCGCCGACGTCACCATGACTTCATCCAATCACATCGGCGATCGCGCTATTGCCCAAAAATTGAGCGCCGACTGCCTGCGCAACGGAATTGCCAAGGTTCGATCAGGAGCCTGAAGATGTGTGCCACGTCTGCGGCGGCGCTCCGCCGGTGCGCAGGCTAGCGGCACTCACAGCGCCCAGGCAAGGAGACGATCATGAAGCGTTCGGATCTGTCCGAGAAGATTCTCGACATCAAGCGCGAGAAGGGGTGGACCTGGAAATACATCTGCGAGCAGATCGGCGGCATGTCGCCCGTCCTCATCACCGGCGCGCTGCTCGGGCAAATGAAGCTGACGAAACCGCAGGCCGCGAAGGCCGGAGAGCTGTTCGGTCTGAGCCAGACGGAAGCCGCCATGCTCAACGAGGTCCCGCATCGCGGCATGCCGATGCCTCCGACCGATCCGTTGATGTATCGCTTCTACGAACTCGTGATGGTGAACGGCCCGGCCTGGAAAGCCCTGATCGAGGAGGAGTTCGGCGACGGCATCATGTCGGCCATCGATTTCGACCTGCAGCTCGAACGTCTGCCGGATCCGAAAGGCGACCGGGTCAAGCTCACCATGTCGGGCAAATTCCTACCCTACAAATATTACGACAATTCCGGCAACATCCCGGGCTACGGCTATAAGGAGTAATTCGTCAAGTAATCCGTCGCCGGACGTCCGTCGGGCCGGCGACTGACTGCGCGTCTTCTCGACGCGTCGCGGGCATGCATTTGCCCGCGACGGCCCCTCACTTGCGTGACATGAACGTTTCGGCCAGAGTCTCGCGCCCGTCCGAGGCTCCTGCACATCGCTCGAGGGCGGTGAGGAGGTGTTCATGGCCGAACGGCAGGCCAAGCGGGTCGGGCTTTTCGTCACCTGTCTGGTCGATTTCATCCGCCCCTCGATCGGCTTCGCGGCGGCGAAGCTGCTCGAAGAGGCCGGATGCACCGTCGACGTCCCCCCGCAATCCTGCTGCGGACAGCCGGCGTTCAATTCCGGCGACCGCGCGACCACGCGCCGGATCGCCCAGCAGGTGATCGACGCCTTCGGCTCCTGCGATTACGTCGTCGCCCCGAGCGGATCGTGCGCCGGCATGTTGAAGGTGCACTACCCGGAGCTGTTCCGCGACGATCCGAACTGGCTGCCGCGTGCACAGGCGTTCGCGTCCAAGTGCTATGAGCTCGTTTCGTTTCTGGTCGACGTGCTGCGGGTCGCGCGGGTAAACGCGCAATTCGAGGGGACCGTCACCTATCACGACGCCTGCTCGGGCCTGCGCGAACTCGGCGTGCGGGTGCAGCCGCGCCGCCTGCTCGGCACCGTTCAGGGCCTCACCTTGAAGGAAATGAACGACTCCGACGTCTGCTGCGGGTTCGGGGGAACCTTCTGCGTCAAATATCCGGACATCTCCAACGCCATCGTCGCCAAAAAGACCGCCCACGTGCGCGAGGCCGGCGCCGAAACCCTGCTCGCGGGCGATCTCGGCTGCCTCATGAACATCGCCGGCAAGCTTCAGCGCGAAGGGCACGCGATCGAAGTCCGCCATGTGGTCGAAGTCCTTGCCGGCATGACCGACGAGCCGGCGATCGGCGCGGCCGGCGAGAAGCAGGGCAGGTCATGACGATCGCGACCTCGCCGCGCTTCAAGGAGAATGCCAGGGCGGCGCTCGCGGACAGCGAGCTCCAGCGCGCCCTCAAGGTGGTCGAGACCAACTTCATCGCCCGCCGGGCGGAAGCCGCCGAGAACCTTCCCGAATTCGATGCGCTGCGCGACGCCGCGCGCGACATCAAGAATCACACGCTGGCGCATCTCGACCTCTACCTTGAACGCTACGAGGAGCGCGTCACCGCGCAGGGCGGTCACGTTCACTACGCCGTCACGGCGGAGGACGCGCGCCAGATCATTCTCTCCCTGTGCCGCAAGTTCGGCGCCAAGACCGCCACCAAGGGCAAGTCGATGGTGGCCGAGGAAATCGGGCTCAACGATTTTCTCGACGCCAACGGCGTGACGCCGGTCGAGACCGATCTCGGCGAATACATCATCCAGCTCCGGCACGAGATGCCGTCGCACATCATCGCGCCCGCGGTGCATCTCACCAAGGGACAGATCGAAGCCGATTTCCGCCGCGTGCACGCCGATCTCCCGCCGGAGCGCAACCTGGCGGAGCCGACGGCGCTGCTCGGCGAGGCGCGCGGTGTCCTGCGCTCGCGTTTTCTCACTGCCGACGTCGGCATCACGGGTGCGAACTTTCTCGTCGCCGAAACCGGCACGTCGGTCATCGTCACCAACGAGGGCAACGGCGACCTGACGCAGACGCTGCCGAAGGCGCACATCGTCCTCGCCAGCATCGAGAAGCTGGTGCCGACGCTCGAAGACCTGTCGCAACTGCTGCGGGTGCTGGCGCGGTCGGCGACCGGGCAGGAAATATCGGTCTACACGACGCTGTCGACCGGTCCGCGCCGGCCGGACGATCCCGACGGGCCGGGCGAGTATCACGTCGTCATTCTCGACAATGGCCGCTCGGCCATGCTGGGCGGCGAATTCCACGACATGCTCCGCTGTATCCGCTGCGGCGCCTGCATGAACCACTGCCCCGTTTATCACGCGGTCGGCGGCCACACCTACGGCTGGGTCTATCCGGGACCGATGGGGGCGGTCCTGACGCCGAGCCTGATCGGGGTCGACAAGGCCGGTCATCTCCCGAATGCATCCACCTTCTGCGGGCGATGCGAGGAGGTCTGCCCGGTGCGGATTCCGCTGCCGCACCTCATGCGCACGTGGCGCGAGCGCGAGTTCGAGCGGCATTTGTCCCCCGCGACGGTGCGCGCCGGACTGCGGTTCTGGGGGTTCTTCGCCGCGCGCCCGCGGCTCTATGGCCTCGCGACCGCGGCGGCCGCGCGCCTTCTCTCGTTTCTCGGCAAGGGCAACGGGCGTTTCCGATGGTTGCCGCTCGCCTCGAGCTGGACGCGTTACCGCGACTTTCCCGCCCCGCAAGGCACGACGTTCCAATCGCAGTGGAAAGCCCGGAGGAAGACGTGAGCGGGCGCGACGTCGTCTTCGCTTCGATCCGCCGCTCGCTGGGCGTGAGCGGGGGCGAAGCAACGCGCCGCAAGGAAGCGGCGGACCGCGTCGCTGGCCACCCGGCCGGGATCGTGCCGGCCCGCGGCCAGGGGGACCCCGGAGCCCAGCTCGCTCTCTTTATCCGGATGGCGCGGGCCGCCTCGGCGAGCGTCGAGACCGTGAACAGCCCGGAGGACATCCCCGCACGCATCGCGGAATTCCTGCGCGCGCACAACCTGCCGATGGCGGTGCGGCGCGGGGACGACGCCTTTCTGGCCGGCCTTGCCTGGGAGAGTGCCGGCACCCTCGAGGTGACGACGGGGCCCTCGGACGGACATCAGCTCGCGTCGGTGTCGCATGCCGTCGCCGGCGTTGCGGAGACCGGCACCCTGATTCTGGTCTCCGGCCGGGACAATCCGACGACGCTAAATTTCCTCCCCGACAACCATATCGTGGTGCTCGACCGCGCGGACGTAACCGGGGATTACGAAAGCGTGTGGCGGCGGTTGCGCGACAGGTTCGGAGCCGGCGTTCTGCCGCGCGTCGTCAACATGATTACCGGACCATCGCGCTCGGCCGACATCGAGCAGACGCTGCTGCTCGGGGCGCATGGCCCGCGCCGGCTGCATATCGTCATCCTGGACCGTCCAGCGCCGTCCGAAGCGCCAAACGGTAGCTCGTAACCATCCGCATCTTTTTTGCAGCGCCGGGAACTCGGTTCGCCGTAAAATAGCCGATGGTCGCTGCGCCATATCCGCGCGCCAAGAACACGTCACAAGACGGGGCTGAGGGACTGTCATGACTCGCAAGTATTTCGGGACCGATGGCATTCGGGGCCGTGCCAACGGGGTGATCACGGCGGAACTGGCGCTCAAGGTCGGCCAGGCGACGGGGCTCGTCTTCCTGCGTGGCGACTACCGCCATCGCGTGGTCATCGGCAAGGATACGCGGCTGTCCGGCTACATGATCGAGACGGCCCTCGTCGCCGGCTTCACCTCGGTCGGCATGGACGTCCTGCTGCTCGGCCCGATGCCGACCCCGGCGGTCGCGATGCTCACCCGCTCGATGCGGGCCGACCTCGGCGTCATGATCTCGGCCTCGCACAACCTGTTCGACGACAACGGCATCAAGCTGTTCGGGCCGGACGGCTACAAGCTCTCGGACGAGGTCGAGCAGGAGATCGAGCACCTGATCGACAGCGATCTCGGCAAGCGTCTGGCGAAACCCGCCGCCCTCGGACGTGCCAAGCGCATCGACGGGGTGCAGGACCGCTATGTCGAGTTCGCCAAGCGCACCCTGCCGAAGAACCTGTCGCTCGACGGCCTGCGGGTGGTGATCGATTGCGCCAACGGCGCGGCCTATCGGGTGGCGCCCGCGGCGCTGGGGGAACTCGGCGCCGAGGTGATCTCGCTCGGGGTCGAGCCCGACGGCTTCAACATCAACAAGGAGTGCGGTTCGACCGCCCCGGAAGCGCTCTGCGCCAAGGTGCGCGAAGTGCGTGCCGACATCGGCATCGCGCTCGACGGCGACGCCGACCGGGTCGTCATGGTGGACGAGCGCGGCAAGGTGGTGGACGGCGACCAGATCCTTGCGGTGATCGCCGAGAGCTGGAAGGAAGACGGCTGCCTCGCCAGGCCCGGCGTGGTCGCGACGGTGATGTCCAACCTCGGCCTCGAACGGCATCTCGCCGGTCTCGGCCTGTCGCTCGTGCGCACGCCGGTCGGCGACCGCTACGTGCTCGAGCACATGCGCGAGCACGGCTACAACGTCGGGGGCGAATCCTCCGGCCACATCATCCTGTCGGACTACACCACGACCGGCGACGGCTTCGTGGCCGCCTTGCAGGTGCTGGCGGTGGTCAAGAAGCAGGGCCGGCCGGTGTCCGAGGTGTGCCACCGTTTCGATCCGCTGCCGCAGGTGACGCGCAACGTCCGCTACAAGAGC
>CAYVBN010000335.1:0-1581 GCA_964449645.1 uncultured Hyphomicrobiales bacterium | reverse complement strand
GCCCTGCTTGGCCGCATAGCGCTCGTACATGCGGAAGAGGTCGCCGGCGAACAGGGAAGCCTCGTCCCCCCCCGTGCCGGCGCGGATTTCCAGGATCACGTTGCGCTCGTCCATCGCGTCCTTGGGCAGGAGCGCGAGGCGGATGTCCTGTTCGAGGGCGGCGCGCCGTTCCTCCAGCGCCGGCTTCTCGGCGGCCGCCATGGCGCGCATCTCCGGGTCCGTCGCCGGATCGGCGGCGAGCGCCTCGAGCTCGGCGATCTCGTTCACCACGCCGCGGTAGGTCTTGACCTTCGCCGCGACGGGATCGAGCTCGGCGAACTCGCGCGACAGCCGCACATAGGCTTCGGGCGCCGCAGAGGCGGCAAGCTCCGCCTCGACCGCCGCATGGCGGGCGAGCAGCGCATCGAGTTTGCTGTCGGGAAGCATGGTGGTCAGAGTGGCAGGCCTTCGGCCTCGGCGAATTTCTCGATGTCGCCGCGGACCGACGGGCCGACGCTGCTCCGGCTCATGAGGGATTCCAGGAGATCGCGTGCCCGGCCGGCGTGGGTGTCGAGCAGCATCGCCTTGACCGGACCGACGGCCGACGGGGCGAGCGAGAGCGAGCGATAGCCGAGCGCGACGAGCGCGAGCGCGCCGATCGGTTTCGACGCGAGCTCGCCGCACAGCGTGACGGGCTTGCCGTGCGCGCGCCCCGCGTCGGCAATGTCCTTGAGGGCACGCAGCATCGGCAGCGAAAGCTGGTCGAAGCGCTCGGCGACCCGGGGATTGCCGCGGTCGACGGCATACAGGAACTGCATCAGATCGTTCGAGCCCACCGACAGGAAGTCGACCCGCTCGAGCAGGTCGTCGAGCTGATAGAGCAGGGAAGGGACCTCGACCATCGTGCCGATGTCGACGCGCTCGGGCAGCCGGTGGCCGTGCCGGCGCAGATGCGTGAGCTCGCGCTCGACCAGCTCCTTGGCGGCATCGAACTCGTGCACGGCAGCGATCAGCGGGAACATCACCCGCAGCGCGCGGCCGCCGGCGGCGCGCAGCAAGGCGCGCACCTGGCTGCGCAGCAGCGCCGGCCGGTCGAGCCCGAGCCGGATCGCCCGCCAGCCGAGCGCCGGGTTCTCCTCCTCGATGTTGCGCATGTAGGGCAGGATCTTGTCTCCGCCCACGTCGAGCGTGCGGAACGTCACCGGACGGTTGCCGGCGGCGTCGAGCACCGCGCGGTAGAGCGCGAGCTGCTCGTTGGTGCGCGGCAGGGACGCCGCCACCATGAACTGCAGCTCGGTGCGGAACAGCCCGATCCCGGCCGCGCCCGTGTCGGCGATGTGCGGCAGGTCGACGAGCAGGCCGGCGTTGATCATCAACGTCACCTCTTCGCCGTCCTTGGTGATGCACGGCTTGTCGCGCAGCGCGAGATACTGCAGTTGGCGCCGCGCGCGCAGCCGAACCCGCTCCGCATAGGCGGCCTCGAGATCGGGCGAGGGGCGGATGTGGATGTCGCCCGTGGAGCCGTCGACGATGATGGGGTCGCCCGGGTCGACGATGCCGGCGGCATTGGGGATTTCACCCACGGCGGCGATGCCGAGCGCG
>CAYVBN010000334.1:0-2620 GCA_964449645.1 uncultured Hyphomicrobiales bacterium | reverse complement strand
CCGCGCTATTGCGAACGCCTGGGCCTCCCGTTCGTCTCCGCTCCCGGCCCCGGCATCCTGTCGTGGGTGGCGATCGCCGAGCCGCCGGCCTATGCGCGGGCGCGCGCGGCGGTGCGCTACGACGGCGTCGCCCGCGCCCTGGTGCATGCGCTCAAGTACGGCGACCGGCTCGACCTCGCGCCGACCATCGGCCGCTGGATGGCGCAGGCCGGCCGTCCCCTCCTGGACGAGGCGGATAGGCTTGTTCCGGTGCCGCTGCACTGGCGACGGTTGTGGGCCCGCCGATTCAACCAGTCGGCGACGCTGGCCGGGGTGATCGCGCAGGCGAGCGGCGTGCCGGTCCTCCACGACGCCCTCAAGCGCGTCCGCGCCACCCCGCAGCAGGTCGGCCTCAGCCGCAGCGAGCGCGCCAGCAACGTTCAGGGTGCGTTCCGGGTGCCGGCGGACGGCAAGGCCGCGGTCCTGGGCAAGCGGCTGGTGCTGGTCGACGACGTCTTGACCACCGGCGCCACGGTCGATACCTGCGCCCGGGTCCTGCTGCGCGCCGGGGCCCGCAGCGTCGACGTGCTGGTCTTTGCGCGGGTTGTCGAGACCATCGGCACCCCCATATAGTGTGGCAGCGACGATTTGCAGCGCGAAAGGTACGCCATGCCCCCGGTCGAGGTTTATACGACCCCGTATTGCCCCTATTGCGTCGCAGCAAAAGACCTGTTGCGCCGAAAAGGCGTCCCCTTTTCGGAGATCAATGTAGCGGTCGACCACGAGCGCCGGGCCGAAATGGTGGAGCGCGCCAACGGCCGCATGACGGTCCCGCAGATCTTCATCGGGACCACCCATGTCGGCGGCTACGACGACCTCTACGCCCTCGACCGCGCCGGCCGCCTCGATCCGCTCCTTGCCGCCTGAGGACCGTCCTATGACAGCAAACGGGAAGACCTCGACCTTTCGCGTCGGCCTCGTCCAAATGCGCTCGGGGCGCACGCCGAGCGCCAACATGGACGCCGCCGCGAAGCTTGTGTCCGAGGCCAAGGCCGCGGGCGCCGATTACATCCTCACGCCGGAGATGACCAACGTCGTCGAGATGAACCGTGAGGGACTGTTCGCCGTCCTGAGCGAGGAGGAGAACGACAAGTCGCTGGCCGCCTTCCGCGAGCTGGCGCGCAAGCACCACGTATGGCTGCACGTCGGCTCGCTCGCGCTGCGGGTCTCGCATGACAAGGCGGCCAACCGCTCCTTTCTGATCGATCCGGCGGGCGACGTGGTCACCCGTTACGACAAGATCCACATGTTCGACGTCGATCTCGCCAACGGCGAGAGCTACCGCGAATCGCGCAGCTACCGGGCCGGCGAGTTCGCGGTGACGGCCGACCTGCCCTGGGGCCGCCTCGGATTCGCGATCTGCTACGACCTGCGCTTTCCGGCGCTGTTTCGCGCGCTGGCGGAAGCCGGATGTTCGTTCATCTCGCTCCCCTCCGCGTTCACCCGGCAGACCGGCGAGGCGCATTGGCACGTGCTCATCCGCGCCCGCGCGATCGAGAACGGCTGTTTCGTCTTCGCCGCCGCGCAGGGCGGCAAGCACGAAGACGGCCGCGAGACCTACGGCCATTCGCTCGTGGTCGACCCCTGGGGCCGCGTGCTCGCCGAAGGCGGCACGGAGCCGGGCGTGGTGATCGCCGAGGTCGATCCGGCGCAGGTCGCGGTCGCCCGCGGCCGCATCCCCTCCCTCCAGCATGGGCGCCGCTTCGAGCTCATGGAACCCGTGGCCGAGCCGGCTCATCTGCGCGTCGTGCGGGAAAGGACATGATCCGCTACGCGCTCGCTTGCGAGCAGGGCCATACGTTCGAGAGCTGGTTCGCCAATTCCGCCGCCTACGACGAGCAGGCGGCCCGCGGCCTCGTGACCTGCCCGGCTTGCGGGACCACCAAGGTCGAGAAAGCCATCATGGCGCCGCGCCTGGCGCGCTCGGCCGAAAAGACGGCGGTCACCACGGTGCCGGAACCGGCGCCCGAAACCGAGCCCAAGGCTCCGGTCGCGATGATTTCGCCGCAGGAACGGGAGTTCCGCGCCAAGCTCAAGGCGCTGCGCGATCATCTGGTGCAGAATTCCGATTACGTCGGGCCCCGGTTCGCTGAGGAAGCGCGCAAGATGCATTACGGCGAGATCGAGCATCGCTCGATCTACGGCGAGGCGTCGGCGGACGAGGCCAAGGCGCTGTGCGAGGAAGGAATCGAGTTCCATCCGCTGCCGGTGCTGCCCGACGAGCGCAATTAGAGCATGATCCCGAAAAGTGAATACCTGTTTTCGGATGAGATCATGCTCAAATCAAACACCAAACAAACACCTGGAACGGGGTTCGAAGAAAATCCGTCCGACGCTCGCGCGCGGGCGGCTCGCCCGGAAACCGCTTCGTGCGCAACGATCCTCAGAAACCCAGCGCCGCGCCGTCGCCGCGCGGATCGGCCCCACCCTCCAGAAGCCCCTGCTCGCGGTCGACGCGGATGACGTTCGCGTGGCCCATGTTGTCGTTCCAGTCGGTCACCATCTGCACCGGCTGTCCGCGGCGCTTGAGTTCACGGACGACCTCGTCGGGGATGCGCCCTTCGAGCGACATGTTGCGCGA
>CAYVBN010000333.1:0-3318 GCA_964449645.1 uncultured Hyphomicrobiales bacterium | reverse complement strand
GCCGAGACGGCGCTCGTCGCCGCGGCCGGCGGGCTGACGCTCGGGCTTGCCAAGTTTCCCGCCGGGTTTCTCTCGGGCGCCATCCTGTTCGTCGCGGTCGCCTCGCTCGCCGGACGGCCGATGACGGTGCCGGGCTCGGTTGCGCGCGTCTTCTTCGTGCTGCTCGGGACCAGCATCGGAGCCGTGGTCACGCCGCAGACGCTGGCGGGGATCGGCAGCTATCCGGTGAGTATCATCTCGGTGACGTTGGCGATGGTGTGCATCACCGGAGCCTCGGTCACCTATCTGCGGCGGGTTCATGGCTGGGATACGCAGACCGCGGTGCTGGCCGCCATTCCGGGCGCGCTGTCGCAGGTCGTGGCGGTCGGCGCCGATCAGAACGCGGACCTGCGGGCGATCGCGATCGTGCAGACGCTGCGCGTCGCCATCCTGGCGATCGGAGTTCCGGTCGGAATGTCGCTGCTCGGCCTGGTCTCGGGGCCGGCGCAATTGCCGGCGCAGCCGGACCTCTCGATCCGCTCCCTCGTCGAGCTTGCGACCCTGCTGTCGGCATCCACCGCCGTGGCGATCGCGATCTACCGGCTCGGCTTTCCGGGTGGCCTCATCTTCGGCGCGATGCTCACGTCGGCCTTCCTGCACGGCAGCGGCTTCGTCCACGTCTCGCTGCCGTGGTGGGTGGTGGACGGCTCGATGATCGCGCTCGGCGCGTTCAGCGGATCGCGCTTCGCCGGCACCGACATCTGGCTGCTGCTGCGCTTCTCCGGCGCGGCGCTCGGCTGCTTCGCGATCGGGATGGCCGTGACGGCACTGTGCGCAGTGGCGGTCACCGCCGTGCTGCCGGTGCGCCTCTCGGACGCCGTGATCGCCTACGCGCCGGGCTCGATCGACGCCATGATGATCCTGGCGCTCGCGCTGCACCTCGATCCAGTGTTCGTTGGCGCGCACCATCTCGCCCGCGTGTTCGTGATCTCGGTCTCCCTGCCGTTCCTCGCGCGCTGGACGGCGCCCGCAGAGGCAAAAGCGGCCGAGCCGGCGTTCGCGCCACACAAGCGACGCGGGACGTTCCAGGATTGATCAGGTTGGTTGATTGGGGGCGGGGCGGTCGGCTGCGTGAGCGCGGCCGTCTCACTCCGCGGCCAGGGCCCGCTCGCCGAGCGTGAGGCCGAGCCGTTCCCAGACGTCGACGAGCGATTCGGCCAGCGCGTTGATGAGCGCGTCATCATGGAACGGAGAGGGCGTGATGCGCAGGCGCTCGCGCCCCTTCGGCACGGTCGGGTAGTTGATCGGCTGGATGTAGATGCCGTGCTCCTCGAGCAGGAGGTCCGTGGCCTTCTTGCATTTCTCCGGATCGCCGACCAGCACCGGGACGATGTGGGTCTCGCTCGCCATGACCGGCAGTCCGGCCGCCGCGAGCACGGCCTTGACGCGGCCCGCGCGTTCCTGGTGGCGCTCGCGCTCCCAGGTCGACGCCTTGAGGTGGCGGATCGCCGCGGTGGCCGCCGCACAAATGGCAGGGGGAAGGGCCGTGGTGAAGATGAAGCCCGGCGCGTAGGAGCGAACCGCATCGATCAGGTCGGCGCGGGCGCTGATGTAGCCGCCGAGGCAGCCGAACGCCTTGGCGAGCGTGCCCTCGATGACGTCGACGCGCGCCGCGACGCCGTCACGCTCGGTGATGCCGCCGCCGCGCGGTCCGTACATGCCGACGGCGTGCACCTCGTCGCAATAGGTCAGGGCGCCGTAGCGCTCGGCGAGATCGCAGATGCGCCCGATCGGCGCGATGTCGCCGTCCATCGAATAGAGGCTCTCGAACACGACCAGCTTCGGCCGGTCCTGGCCGGCGGCCGCCAGCAGCTCCTCGAGATGCTGCATGTCGTTGTGGCGGAAGATCTGCTTCTCGCAGGTCGACAGGCGGATGCCTTCGATCATCGAGTTGTGGTTGAGGGCGTCCGACAGCACGAGGCAGTTCGGCATCAGCTTGGCGATGGTCGAGATGCCGGTCTCGTTCGACACGTAGCCAGAGGTGAAGACGAGCGCGCGCTCCTTGCCGTGCAGATCGGCGAGTTCCCGCTCGAGCTCGACCAGCGGATGGTTGTTGCCGGCGATGTTGCGCGTTCCACCGGCGCCCGTTCCCATGCGGGTCGCCGTCTCCACCATGGCGCCGATGACCTTCGGGTGCTGCCCCATACCGAGGTAGTCGTTGGAGCACCAGACCACGACCTCGCGCCGGCCCTGCGGAGAGTGCCAGACCGCGTGCGGAAAACGCCCGGCAATGCGCTCAAGGTCGGCGAATACCCGATAACGCCGCTCGTCCCGCAACCGGGCGAGGGCATTCGCGAAAAACGCGCCATAGTCCATGAGCTGGATGTCTCCGCGGGGCCGCCCGCCGTTATGATAGGGATTTATTAGAAGGCTTCCACACTGTTTGTCGAGGCGATTGTGATTGTCCTGTGGCCGCAGGGATTTGATCGCGATCAAAACCGAGGGTTCCCGGGAAAAAATCGGGATGCTCCGCTTCCCCCGGCTTCGTGACGCTTGGCCCCACACCACCCACTGGAACCGATCCATGCCTTCGTGGCTGTTCTCGGTCGCCCTGAAGGTATGGGCGAGAAAAGTGCCGGAATTACCGTCGGCGGCGCTCGGATCGGGCTCAGTCACGCACATCCTGGCGAGACGAAACGCCCGAACGGCTCGGTGCCGGTCCAACGGTGAAGACATGCGGCCCCACGCTCCCACGCCCGCCGCCGCGGGCCCGGCGGGCCGGCGTAGACCCGCCCGCGGCGGCTCCAGACGCCGCTACTTTGCGACGGTTGTGGGCGAACGCCCAAGCACGTCGCCCGCGCGCCATCTCGACGCCCCACGGGATCGGTCTTAAAGAATGCGTTCGCCGAATACCGGCGATCGACGACGGGCACCCGCGACATGAAACATAGCGCAGACCGAATCCTGACGACGCACACCGGCAGCCTGCCGCGTCCGCCGGATCTCGTCGCTCTGCTCAACCGCAAGGAAATGGGCGAGGCCTACGACCGCGCGGAATATTCAGCGCGTGTGCGCCGCGCCATCGACGATATCGTGCGTCGGCAGGCCGACACCGGCATCGACATCGTGGACGACGGCGAGCACAGCAAGGTCAACTGGATGGCCTATGCACGTGCGCGGCTCAGCGGTCTCGAGGAGATCGACAGCCCGGTTCGCTTCCGTGGCGCGACGCGGGACTCGCTCGCTTTTCCGGGCGCCTACGAGGACATGAAGGTCATGCTCGCCGCGCGCTCGGGCGAGATCGTGGCGAAACGTCAGGTCCGGCCGCGCGCCTATGTG
>CAYVBN010000332.1:0-3514 GCA_964449645.1 uncultured Hyphomicrobiales bacterium | reverse complement strand
GATATCGAAGCGGTCCAGCACCTGTGGCGCGCCATCCGCATCGTCGCCGTCGCCGATTTGATCATGAGCCTCGACAACGTCGTGGCGATCGCGGCGGTCGCGCAGGGAAGCATCGTGCTGCTGATCTTCGGGCTCGGCATCAGCATTCCGCTGATCGTCGCCGGGGCGGCGCTCATCATGGCGTTGCTCGACCGCTACCCGATCATGATCTGGGCCGGCGCGGCATTGCTCGGCTGGATTGCCGGCGAGGTGATCGCCACCGATCCGGCGATAGAGGGCCTGATCAGCACGCAGCTCGGCTCGTCCGCCGCGCACCAGATCGAGATCGCCACCGCGGTCGTCGGGGCCATTTTCGTCGTCGGCGTCGGCTGGCTCTGGCGTCGCTCCCGTCGGCCGATGGAGAGCGAGGTCTGAGGCGCCTCGGGCGCGCCGGCCCATGGCGGTCTGCGCGGCCCCTCGAGATAACCTGCTTAAATTCGTGTTCGCCGTTCCCGACGAGCTCTGGATTGCCGGCGAGGCGGCGGATTACTGTTCGAGACGTACTCGTTACGGTTAAGTCGTTCGGTCGCGACCTTCATGGGGGGAGGGAAGTCGATGATCCGTACCGCCATTCCTCATAAAGCTTTCGTCCTCGCAGCCGTGCTCGCGTCCCTGCTCACGGCCTGCAGCCTCTACGATGCGCTCGCGCCCGGGCCGGAGCCGGAAGGCTTTTTCATCGACCATGCGTACCGGCAACTCGTCGACAAATGCATGTTCGAGTTCCGCGTCCGCGCGCCCGAGGCGTGTCACTGCTATGCAGACAACGTGGCGCGACAGATGTCGAAAAGCGATCTCAACAGCTATTCGGTGACCGGCGTTCTGCCGATCTCCGTCCGCGCCGATCGCTCCCTGGCGGTGTGTCGGCGCCCCTGAGGGGCCGCCATCGCCCGTGCGGCCGCCCCGCCGGCGGGGCGCGAATCGCTCGTTCTCCGATTACGGTAAACGCTGGTCTGCCGCGTCCCGCCGCATCAGAATCAAATCCGCTGCATTCGTCGGAGCGCCGCGAAAAGGCTACAGATTTCTTTGTTTGATCAAGCGGCTCGCGGCGCGTGCGGTGTTCGGGACCAATATCCGCACAGCTCCGCCCTGACTCGTCACCCGCAGCCACGACGCACGACCGGCCTTGCTTCGGCCGTATTTTTACGATTGTCTGCAGGCGCAATCGGATTTTGGCCATTCCGGCCTTGAGCGTCGGAGACGCTATCGTTTCGGACTTCCCCAAAACCCAGGTTGTGGCGCGGTTTGCAGCGATTGCTTCCGCGTGTCGCTGACGTTCAGACTGACTCAGGAGACAGACGATGCAAAAAGGCACCGTCAAATGGTTCAATCCCACCAAGGGCTATGGGTTCATTCGCCCGCAGACCGGCGATAAGGACGTGTTCGTCCACATCTCGGCCGTCGAGCGCGCTGGTCTCAGCACCCTCAACGAAGGTCAGGTTGTCGAGTACGAACTCGTCACCAACCGGGGGAAGACCTCCGCGGAAAACCTCAAGGTTGCTTGAGGCGTAACGCGAACAGCGTTTCGGTCGCGGGTGTTACCCGTAGCCCCCGGTCTCCACGCCGGGGGTTTTTTTATTCTCCCGGGCGTCAGGCCGCGGCCGCGCAGCCGGCCATTTCGCGGTGTTCGGGAAAATAGCGGGCGGTCATGCGCCCGACGTAGCGCCGCAGGTTGTCGTGCCGCTCCGCGGCCGCGCGCAACGGCGTTTCGAACAGCGGACAGAGCGTCCCGACGGCAAAAGCGAACATCGTCGCGTCGATCCAGGTCGGGTCCTGTCCCATGAAGAACGGCTTCGTGCCGAGAAAATCCGCCATCGCGTCGATCGAGCGCGTGCCGAGGGCGACGATCTCGTCGGCGCTGTGCCGGCCCATGCCGTGCGCCTTGAGCCGCTTGCGCACGTCGCGGCGGACCACCGCCATCACCACCGGCCGCAGCGGCAGCGGACCCTCTGAAAGAACACCGCCGGTCCCCTGGCGAAGTTCTTGTCGTCGATCCAGCGCGCGGGGAGCAGAGCCCAATAGAGATGGTCTTCGGCCATCTTCTCGAACGCCCAGGCGATGGCGTTCTGCTCTGGCGTAAGGCCGCGCGCGAAGTCGATGCCGTGCTTCCGTTCGAGGTGCCAGCGGATGAAGGTCGAGTCCGCGATCCGCTCGCCGTCATCGTCGATGTAGGGCAGCTTGCCTTTCGGCGCCTTGGAGAAGCCGGTGTCGTCGGTCCGGTAAGGAAGCCCGGACATCTTGAGGAGGATTTCGGCCTTCAGCACGAAGGGGCTCGGGTCGGGAAGGCCGAAGGCGGGTCCGAAGGTGTAGAGCGTGATCATGCCGTTCTCCTCTTGAACGGACTTGTGGGCGATGGTTTGGCAGCCACGGCCGATGCACGCAGGGCGCTTGCGCAGGCGAGGTGCTCAGGCCGGGACGATGAGCGCGGGGCCGCTGGGCGCGCCGCCCATGATGATACAGCGGCCCTCCACGATCCGCACGCACCCGCGCGCCACGAGGTCGAGGGCGAGGGGGTAGATCTTGTGCTCGACCGCGAGCACGCGGGCGGCCAGGGTTTCGGCCGTATCGCCCTCGAGCACCGGGACCGCCGCCTGGGCGATGATCGGCCCCGCATCCACCTCCGGCACGACGAAATGGACGGTCGCGCCGTGGATCTTCACCCCGGCGGCGAGTGCGCGTGCGTGGGTGTCCAATCCCCTGAATGACGGCAGGAGCGCCGGGTGCACATTGAGCAGCCGGTCCGCCCAGCGCGCGACGAACCAGGGCGTCAGCAGGCGCATGTAGCCGGCGAGGCAAACGAGCGCGATGCGTTCCGCCGTCAGCAGCTCGTCCAAGGCGCGGTCGAAATGCGCGCGATCCGGGAACGCCGCATGCTCGAGCACCTTCGTCGGGATGCCGGCCTCGCGTGCGCGCGCCAATCCTTTGGCCTGGCCGCGGCTCGCGACCACGAGCACGATCTCGGCCGGATAATCGGGCCGGCGCGCGGCCTCGATCAGCGCCGCCATGTTGGAGCCGCGGCCGGAGATCAGGATGGCGACGCGCTTGCGCTCCATGCGCCTTACCTGAGGTCGAGCCGGCCGTCGTAGGCGACACCATCCGTCGCCGTCACGGCACCGAGGCGGACCACGTGTTCGCCCGCACGCGTGAGAACGGCGGAGACCGCCGCGGCCCTGGCTGGGTCGACCACCGCGATCATGCCGATGCCGCAGTTGAACGTGCGCAGCATCTCGTCTTCGGCGATGCCGCCGGTTGCGGCGAGCCACTTGAAGACGGGGAGCACCGGAACGCGCGCGAGGTCGAGCCGGATGCCCAATCCCTTCGGCAGCACGCGCGGGATGTTGTCGGGAAATCCGCCGCCGGTGATGTGGGCGAGCGCCTTGATGCCCGCCGTTTCACGGATGACCGTGAGGCAGGAGGCGACATAGATGCGCGTCGGCGTCAGCAGCGCCTCGCCGAGTGTGCGCTGCGGATCGAACGG
>CAYVBN010000331.1:0-3774 GCA_964449645.1 uncultured Hyphomicrobiales bacterium | reverse complement strand
CTGCCCTGGATCTGACGGTCCGTCCGCGCCGCAACCGCAAAGCGGAGTGGGCCCGGCGCCTGGTGCGCGAGAATGTGCTCACCACCGACGACCTGATCTGGCCGCTGTTCCTGGTCGAAGGCCGTAAAACACGCATCCCCGTGGCCTCGATGCCCGGCGTCGAGCGTCTGTCGGTGGACGAGGCCGTGCGCGAGGCGGTGCGTGCCGCGGAACTCTCGATCCCCTGCCTTGCCCTTTTTCCCTATACGGATCCGGCGTTGCGCGACGAAGACGGCAGCGAGGCGCTCAATCCCGACAACCTCGTCTGCCGCGCCATTCGCGCCATCAAGGCGGAGGTGCCGGAAGTCGGCATCCTATGCGACGTTGCGCTCGACCCTTACACCAGCCACGGGCACGACGGACTTCTGCGCAACGGCGAGATCATCAACGACGAAACGGTCGCGGTGCTGGTCAAGCAGGCGCTCGTCGAGGCGGAAGCGGGCTGCGACATCATCGCGCCCTCCGACATGATGGACGGGCGCGTCGGCGCCATCCGCCAGGCGCTCGATGCCACCGATTTCATCGACGTGCAGATCATGGCCTACGCGGCCAAATACGCCTCGGCCTTCTACGGGCCGTTCCGCGACGCGGTAGGCTCGTCGGCGACGCTCACCGGCGACAAGCGCACCTATCAGATGGATCCGGGCAATTCCGACGAGGCGCTGCGCGAGGTCGAGCTCGATCTCGCCGAGGGCGCCGACATGGTGATGGTGAAGCCGGGCCTGCCCTATCTCGACATCGTTCGGCGGGTGAAGGACACGTTCGGCGTGCCGACCTTCGCCTATCAGGTGTCGGGCGAGTACGCGATGATCATGGCGGCCGCCGGCAACGGCTGGCTCGACGGCGAAAAGGCGATGGTCGAAAGCCTCGTCGCCTTCAAGCGCGCCGGCGCGGACGGCGTGCTGACCTATTTCGCGCCACGCGTGGCGCAGATGCTCAAGGGGCGAACCTAGCCCGCGGGTACCCCAGCTCTAGACAAGCAAGACCTCACTGGCGCATTGGACCTGCACCCTTCAACGGGCGGGCCGCCTCACGCCCCAAGTTGCCCAATCGAACAGTTTGGGAGGCGGCACCATATCGCGTTCGGTGACCTGCTCTCGTCGTATCGAGATCGCGCGAGAAATGGCCACCGTCCGCGGTCGCGAGCCAGAGTGATCTAGGACTACGGCAATTCCATCGATTGTCCTGCATTCCCAATTGCTGCCGTCTGCCATCCCAGGAGCGATGTCAAACCACGTACAATTCTCGCCAAGTACGGTTTCAGTGCGGTCTGTACGCCTAGTGAGGTTTTCAAGACGCGCGGTATTGTCGCCGGTTGATAGAGCATCGCGGCGGCGGATTCCGAGGTGATCCGCACGTCCGTCCGGTCCCTCAGTGTAGGAGAGCGACAGGATGGCGCTGGTGAAGTTCACCCTCGCTCCTCTCCAACCGCGATGTTCGGAGAACTCTTCGCCGCCTCGGCGGCGGTGAACGATTGTCGTCAGCCGATCTTCACCCGCACGTTGAAAGTGCTCTTGGAGCTGAACCTCGTAATTTCGAGCGCCTGCAGGTTCCGAAACCGTCTGCGGCGGACTTTGGTACCAAGTGGACCAATCCAGCACTTCGCCCGGAAATTGAACTTCCTCAGGCGAGATATCTCTCCGGACCAATTTGGTGACGCGAGCAGAACGCCAGACGTAGCCGGACGTGAGCTCAACTCTCGTCCATAGATCGATGCCGTCGGTGGTGACACAATCCAGATACCCTGTCGCCGACCCACGCGTGGATCGCCACACTGTGCAATTCTCCCCCAACACCGAATCCGTTTGATCGGTCTTGGTGCGGTGGACATCGTGACCAGACCCGTCCGAAGGGCTACGAGAGATTGACAGAGATCGATAGCTGCCGTCGCTGTTCCTGGTGATGACGATTGAGGTGCCTGTATCGAAATTCGAATAGGTGACACTCTGGTCGGGGCTGTCGAGTGAGCGTTCGATCTGCCACGGCCCGGATCGAACAATGGAAATGCGCTGATCGGGCTTTTTGCCCTCGCTCACCACCATCGTGGCCTCGTAATCGACGCCGCTTGCCACGAGCAGCCGAGCACTTGGCGGCGGATTGGCGATCACATCGCGGTCAATGCCTTCGGCGCCGCAAGCCGGAAACGCGGCCAGTGCAAAGATGGCCGAAAGCCCCCCTCTGCAAAGCGCGCGCAAGTCCTTGTGCTCCCTCATGCGTTGCTGCACTCCGATTGCCCACTCGAGCCCACACCAATGCAATCAGCTTCATCAAAGCTCATCTTATCCGGTTTGCGGCTCTATTCTATCGCCACGCCGCCCTGGATCCGCGACGGCTGATAGCCGTCCTCGGCGAGCGCGCGCAGAATCGCTTCCGCATGCGCGCCGTCGCGCGTCTCCATGGTGATGTCGAGCTTGGCGCCTTTCGCCGGAACGTCGAGGAACAGGCGCCGGTGGTCGACCTCGAGGATGTTGGCGCCGAGCTGGCCGAGGCGCGTCGCGATCTGCCCGAGGATGCCGGGCCGGTCCGGAATGGTGAGCCGGAACGACACGATGCGGCTCTCGCGCTCGAGCTCGCGCACCATGATGGAGGCGAGAATGCGCGGATCGATGTTACCGCCGCAGAGGATGAGCCCAACCTTCCTGCCGCGGAAGCGATCCGGGCGCGCCAGCATGGCGGCGAGCCCTGCGGCGCCCGCGCCCTCCGCCATGGTCTTCTGCAACGTCAGATAGGCGTTCACCGCGCGTTCGAGGTGTTCCTCGTCGGCGAGCACGATGTCGGACACGAGTTCCTTGACGATCGGCAGCGTCAGGGCGCCGATATTCTTCACCGCGATGCCTTCGGCGAGCGTCGGGCCGCCGAGCGGACGGCGCTCGCCGGTGAGCGCGTTGCGCATGGAAGGATAGAGCGCCGCTTCGACGCCGACGACCTCGATCGCCGGCCTCACCGTACGCGCTGCGATCGCGTTGCCGGCAATGAGCCCGCCGCCGCCGATCGGAATGACCAGGACGTCGAGATCGGCCACCTCTTCGAGCATTTCGAGCGCGATCGTGCCCTGGCCGGCGATGATGGACGGATCGTCGTAGGGGTGCACGAAGACGAGCCCGCGCTCGCGTGCGATCGCCTCGGCGCGGATCTGGGCATCCGACACGGTCTCGCCGTCGAGCACGACTTCGGCCCCGTGCGCCTGCGTGGCCGCGACCTTCACGAAAGGTGTCGTGACCGGCATCACGATGGTGGCGGGGATCTTCAGCCGGGCGGCGTGATAGGCGACGGCCTGGGCGTGGTTTCCCGCCGACATGGCGATGACGCCGCGCCGACGTTCGTCCTCCGTGAGCGAGGCAAGCTTGACGACGGCGCCGCGCTCCTTGAACGAGTTGGTGACCTGCAGGTTCTCGTATTTGACGTGGACCTGCGCCCCCGTCAGCGCCGAGAGCTTGGGCGCGGGCAGCATGGGCGTGCGCAGCACGTGGCCCGCGATGATGCGCCGGGCCGCTTCGATTTCGGCGAGTGTGACGGCCACCTCTCCTCCTCGTATTGCCGGGCCTAACCTAACCGGTCCGCCCGAGCGATGCACCTTGAGGCTCGACTTCAAAGTTCCGTATCCGACGTTTGTCGCCGGCATAGTGGCAGTGGGCGGACGCAGCTCGTTGGACCCCGGGTCTGCACCGCACCGCTTCATGCTGCGGTGCGCCCGGAGAACGAGGCCGTGCCTCCTATACAGCCTCGTGTCCGGGA
>CAYVBN010000330.1:0-4149 GCA_964449645.1 uncultured Hyphomicrobiales bacterium | reverse complement strand
CGGATCCGCTCTTCTTGCCGCCGCCGCTCTGCTTGTTCACGGTGGCCCACGCCCGCCGCTCGGCTTCCTCTTCGCCAACCCCGCGTTCCTCGTAGCTCTGTTCGATGTGGTCGGCCTTCCGCCGTTGCTTCGACGTATAGCTCGATTTGTCACCGCGCGGCATGATCGGCTCCTTCCGTGATTACCGGATGATCGAGAAACGCGCGGATTTTCATACGGTTCCGGAAACGGCGTTCTCCCGGAACCATTCGTCGCCGTGGCTGTTGCCCCCAGAGGCTTCACGCATTCAGATGGAGATGAGACGATGGCCAGCCTGGACACCTCGTCCGGTGGCGACCGGAACAGCCGAGACAGCATCAAAGATGCGGCGCGCGCGGCCGCGAATCTGATCGGCACCGACGATATCGAGGGTGCACCGGTCTATCGGGCGAGCGCCGGCCGCATCGGAGAGATCGAGCAGCTTCTGTTCGACAAGTTCAGCGGGAAGGCCACCTATGTGGTGGTGAAGATCGCCTCGGTCGGCGGCAGCGACGTGTTCCTGCCGATTCCCTGGTCGCATATCAGCTACAACGACAAGCTCGCCTGCTACGAAGTGGACCTGTCCGACGGCAAGCTCGCGGATGCGCCGCGCTATCGGCGCGAGAGCCCATGGGACTGGACCAGCCCCAAGGTCCGTCGCCGAATCTACGACTATTATCACGACAAGCCGTCCGCCGGATTCTGAGCGAAGCCCGGCGCGCCGCCGGCGTATTGCCCGGCGACGTGGCCGCCGGTTTGCCGTCGACATGCCACCAAACAAAAACGATGGAGCTCACTCCGGTTGTGGCGAGCCGGAGAAGGTTCTGGCGGTTTACACGTCGACCTTGAGGGCGGCGATGAACGCTTCCTGCGGAATGTCGACCTTGCCGAACTGACGCATCCGCTTCTTGCCCTCTTTCTGCTTCTCGAGCAGCTTGCGCTTGCGCGTGACGTCGCCGCCGTAACACTTCGCGGTCACGTCCTTGCGCAGCGCGCGCACGGTCTCGCGTGCGATCACCTTGCCGCCGATCGCCGCCTGGATCGGAATCTGGAACATGTGCGGCGGAATGAGCTCCTTGAGTTTCTCCACCATCGCGCGGCCGCGCGATTCGGCCCGCGTGCGGTGCACGAGCATGGCCAGCGCGTCGACCGGCTCGCCGTTGACCAGGATCTGCATCTTCACCAGATCGGCCGGTTTGTAGTCGGTGAGGTGATAGTCGAAGGACGCGTAGCCTTTCGAGACGGACTTGAGCCGGTCGTAGAAGTCGAACACCACCTCGTTGAGCGGCAGGTCGTATTTCACCATCGCGCGATTGCCCACATAGCTCAGGTCGCGCTGGACGCCGCGCCGGTCCTGGCAGAGTTTCAGCACGCTGCCGAGGTAGTCGTCGGGCGTGAGGATCGTCGCCTCGATCCACGGCTCCTCGATCTCCTCGATGCGCACGACATCGGGCATGTCGACCGGATTGTGGATCTCGATCTGGTCGCCGTTGGTCAGCCGGATCTTGTAGATGACCGACGGCGCGGTCGCGATCAGGTCGAGATTGAACTCGCGCTCGAGCCGCTCCTGGATGATTTCGAGATGGAGGAGCCCGAGGAATCCGCAGCGGAAGCCGAAGCCGAGCGCCGCCGAGGTCTCCATCTCGTACGTGAAGCTCGCGTCGTTGAGGCGCAGCTTGCCCATCGCAGCGCGCAGCGTCTCGAAATCGGCGGCGTCGACCGGAAACAGGCCGCAGAAGACGACCGGCACCGCCGGGCGAAAGCCGGGCAGGGGCTCGCTGACCGGCTTGCGATCGTCCGTGATCGTGTCGCCGACGCGCGTGTCGGCCACTTCCTTGATCGAGGCGGTGAGAAATCCGAGCTCGCCCGGCCCGAGCGCCTCGACCGCGGCCATTTTCGGCGTGAACACGCCGACCCGGTCGACCTCGTAGGAGGCGCCGGTGCCCATCATGCGGATGCGGCTCGTCTTGCGCAGTACGCCGTCGACGATGCGCACCAGCACGACGACGCCCAGATAGGGGTCGTACAAGGAATCGACGAGCAGCGCCTTGAGGGTCGCGTCGCGGTCGCCTTTCGGCGGCGGCAGGCGCGTGACGATCGCCTCCAGCACCTCCGGCACGTTCACCCCGGTCTTGGCCGAGATCTCGATCGCGTTCGACGCATCGAGCCCGATCACGTCCTCGATCTGCTGCTTGACCTTCTCGGGTTCGGCCGCCGGCAGGTCCACCTTGTTGAGGACCGGGACGATCTCGTGGTTGTTGTCGATCGCCTGGTAGACGTTGGCGAGCGTCTGCGCCTCGACGCCCTGGCTCGCGTCGACGACCAGCAGCGATCCTTCGCAGGCCGCGAGGCTGCGGTTGACCTCATAGGCGAAGTCGACATGCCCGGGCGTGTCGATGAGGTTGAGGATGTAGTCCTTGCCGTCGCGCGCCCGGTAGGAGAGCCGCACGGTCTGTGCCTTGATGGTGATGCCGCGTTCGCGCTCGATGTCCATCGAATCGAGCACCTGCTCGACCATCTCGCGCTCCGACAGCCCGCCGGTGAGCTGAATCAGGCGGTCGGCAAGCGTCGACTTGCCGTGGTCGATGTGCGCGATGATCGCGAAATTTCGGATGTTCTCGATGGGCGCCGTCGTCATGGCGCGCGGGATAGCACCCGGGTGGTTGAGCGGCAAGCCGCGCCTGATTCCGGCCTCCGGCGAGGCCGTTCCGGCAAGTTAACGGCGGCCGCGCGGGACGATCACTCGGCCGCGAGACGGGCGTCGACCAGTAAGGGTTCAAGGGCGACCGGAGCGCCCGCCCGGGCGATGATCATGTGGCCGGGCGGTACGGCCTTCCAGTTCGCCCGTTCGGTATCGAGCGGCTCGGAGACGATCAGGACATTGCCGCCGGCGGTGCGGTAATAGAGCGAATTGGCGGCCCCCTCGTTGGCGTAGCGGAACGCGAACAGGTCGCGCCCGTCGGAGAGCGCGGCGGTGAAGCGCAGCGGCTGCCGCGTTCCGCTCGCGCGCACCAGTTCGGTGAGCGCCGTGAGGGTCTGCACCGTGGCGGCGACCGGATCGCGATCGGCCCCCGCCCCCATGATGGCGAGAAACACCGCTTCGGAATCGGTCGTCCCGATGCGCGAGGTGTAATAGTCGTCCGGGATCAGCGCTTCCGCACGGCGGCGGATGAGCGGCCAGTCGCCGATCTGCCCGTTGTGCATGAACATCCAGCGGCTGTGCGCGAAGGGATGGCAGTTGGGGCGGGTGATCGGCGCGCCGGTCGTGGCGCGCACATGCGCGAAGAAGAGATGCGAGCGGATGTGGCGGCAGAGGTGGCGCAGGTTCTCGTCCGACCAGGCCGGACGCACCTCCCGGTAGAGCCCCGGCTCCTCGTGCTCGTCGTACCAGCCGAGCCCGAACCCGTCGCCGTTGGTGCTGGCGGTCGATTCCAGCGCGCGCAGGCTCTGCACGACCAGGGAGTGGCTCGGAGCGGTGACATACCGCTCGAGCGGGATCGTCTCGCCTCGGTAGGCAATCCAGCGGCACATGACGGCGCCCAGAATACCCGCTTCCCGTCCAGGTTCCATCGCGCGGGTTGAGAAATCGTTGCGGGCGACCGATATGGCGGCGGATTTTGGCAACGGCGCGGCGCCCGGGAGACAGTCCGCGCGTGACGCTGAAATGGCGGCATGCCATAGAGGCGCTGGTCGAAACGGCCGGTCCTGGATTGCGGCTCCCGCATGATTGCAGCCACTAAATCTCGCTGGGCGCCCCGCGCGATCGAACGCCTGTGCGATGGGCTGATCGATCCGAACCGGCGAGAGCGCACGGCCGTCATCGTCCTCCTCTGCTATGCGGCGCTGTGGACGCTCTACGGCGCGCTGGCGAAGAGCAGCCAGGACATCCACTTCGACATGGGCGAGATGGTCGCCTGGTCGCGCGAGCTCGATTGGGGCACCCCCAAGCACCCGCCGCTCGGCGCCTGGCTGGTGCGGCTCTGGTTCTCGGTCTTTCCGGCCGCCGATTGGGCCTATTACCTCCTCGCCATGCTGCTCGCGAGCATCGCCCTGTGGGTCGCGTGGCGCATTTCCGGCCGTTTTCTCGATCCGGAGAAGCGCGTCGCCGGACTGGCGCTGCTCATGCTGGTG
>CAYVBN010000329.1:0-5652 GCA_964449645.1 uncultured Hyphomicrobiales bacterium | reverse complement strand
CGCGGAAGCCGACAGGATGGCCGCCGCCAGAGCCGGAAGAAACAGGCGAGAGGGTTTCATCGTTTCGGCTCCCGGAGCACGTTCCGCATTGCATGCGGGAATGCGCTCTAAAATTCTCATTCGGTCGCATTTTCCCCGGCGAACCGGTTTCTTCCCCGGCGAACCGGTTTCCTCTTCGCCGGGTCATGCGCTCGTCCCGCCGACGCGGCTCGGCGGCGCCGTCGCCGCGCGTGGACCGCCTCCAGGGTCTGCGCACGGCCTGCGTCCGGCGCACTGCCGCCCGCCTGCGCCTCCAACGGTGCGACGGTGCGCAAAGCAAAAAACCGAGACCAAAGCAGCGGCCAGGACCCACCCAGCCCACGTCACCCCCGCCTTTTATACCGTATGTCATTACCACATTTTCGGCGTGGGATGACCTGTGGTGCAGGGTGGCGGGGGAAAAGCGCGTGCGCCATACTCCCGCCGGTTTCCGGAGCAGATGCAGCTTGGCGGGGCGCATCGGCGCGAGGAGGGGATTGCATGTCGGGATTCGCTGCATTGACCGAGACCATCGTCGTTCCGGCGTGGGTGCTCGGAGCGGTCGCGGCGCTCTTCGTCGCAGTGGGCGCCTTTTCGTTCAGCCGGACGGGCAGCTTCGCCTGGCTGGTCCGGCTGAGCGTCGTCGTGATGGTCGGGCTGCTCGCGTGGGGCGTGTTGGAGCGGCTCGCGGTGCAGGACCGCCTTGCCGAACGGCATGCGCTCGACGTGCGCCTCGCCGAGTTCGCCGGCCGGGGCATGGCGCCCGGCTCGCCTCTGACGTGCCTTGACGCGGTGGCGGGCGAAGCGGTCGAGACCGCATGCGAGAAGGCGCTGTTCGCCACGCCCGAGTCGGTCGCCGCCGCGGTCGCCTACGTGTCGGCGGGGCTCGAATTGCTGGCGGACGGTGTGGAGTTCTCCAACCGCAGCGGCGAGAGCTATGGCAAGAAGCTCGCCGGTCTGCGGCGTGCGATCGAGGCCGACCGTTACGGCTTCGTCGCCCACGTGCTGGCGAGCCGCGACAAATGCACGGCCGAGCAGTGCGATGCGTTTGCGCTGATGCAGGATCCGGCCCACGTCAAGGCCAACCTGCTGGCCGGGACGTTCGACTCCTACGTGACCCGGCATGCCGAGGCGTGGCCCAATGCGACCAGGCCGGGCAATTCGGTTGCCGCTGCGCCGGGCCAGGAGAGCGGTCCGGCCCTCGCTTCGGCGGGCGGCACGGCCGCGCCCGTGCCCTCGCGCTACACATTCCCCTCGGCCGACTCCATTCCGGCGGTCAGCATCATGAATCCGGAGCCGACCGGCCCGGTGCCGGACGAGGTGCCGGCAACCGCAAGCGCCCCCGAGGCAATTCGCAATCCGCCGATGCCGCCGCGCCGGCCCTCGCCGCGAACGGCGCAGCGCCAACCCGCGCCGGCGCCGGTGCCGCTCGTTCCCGCCCCGGGGCTGCCCGCGACGGGTGCGATCGAACCGGCGTCGCCGGCTGCTCCGTCCCAATGACGGCGGCCTGATCGCAGCTCGCCGGGCGGCGTCTGTCTCGGTTGGAAGTTCGCAAACACCCGAGTGCGCCCTCATGCGAACTTCGGGGTCAAGGCGCTAGACTGCGCGCCGGAGCACGATCACGCGACATGCTGTCGTCCGTCCTCATCGCCAATCGCGGCGAAATCGCCTGCCGCGTGGCACGCACCGCCCGCCGGCTCGGGATGCGCAGCATCGCGGTCTATTCCGACGCGGATGCCGGGGCGCCGCACGTGCGCGCGTGCGACGAGGCCTACGCGATCGGCGGCGCTCCGGCGTCCGAGAGTTATCTGGCGATCGACAAGATCATCGCGGTGGCCCGCCAGGCCGGCGCGGACTGCATTCATCCGGGCTACGGGTTTCTCTCCGAGAACGCGGAGTTTGCCGAAGCCTGTGCGCATGCCGGCATCGTGTTCGTCGGTCCGCCGCCGCACGCGATCCGCGACATGGGCCTCAAGGACCGCGCCAAGCTGCTGATGGAGCGGGCCGGCGTTCCGATCGTTCCGGGCTATCATGGCGAACTGCAGGATCCGGTCTTTCTCAAGCGCAAGGCTTACGAGATCGGCTATCCGGTGCTCGTCAAGGCGGTCGCCGGCGGCGGCGGCAAAGGCATGCGCCGCGTCGACAAGCATGCGGAATTTGATGCGGCGTTCGAGGCGGCGAGCCGCGAGGCGCGCGCCGCCTTCGGCGACACCCGCGTGCTGATCGAGAAATGCATCGAGGCGGCCCGCCATATCGAATTCCAGATCTTCGCCGACGCGCACGGCAACGTGATCCATCTCGGCGAGCGCGATTGCACGTTGCAGCGCCGGCACCAGAAGCTGATCGAGGAAGCGCCGGCACCCGGCATGAGCGGCGATTAGCGCAGACGCATCGGGCGCGTGGCGGTCGCGGCGGCGAAAGCCGTCGGCTATGACGGAGCCGGCACGGTGGAATTCGTCGCCGACGGCCGCAAGGCCTTATCGGCAGACCGTTTCTGGTTTCTGGAAATGAACACGCGACTGCAGGTCGAGCACCCCGTCACCGAGGCGATCACCGGGCTCGATCTGGTCGAATGGCAGTTCCGCATCGCCGCCGGAGAGCCATTGCCGCGGCGTCAGGACGACATCCGGTTCGCCGGGCATGCGGTCGAGGCGCGCGTCTACGCGGAAGGGCCCGGCTTCGTGCCGTCGACCGGCCGCATTCTCGCGCTCGAGCTTCCGGACGGGGAGGGCGTACGCGTCGATACGGGCGTCGAGGCTGGAACACGCGTCACCCCCTTCTACGATTCCCTCCTCTGCAAGGTGATCGCGCACGGCGATACGCGCGGCGTCGCGCTCGATCGGCTGGCGGCGGCGCTTGATGCGACCGTCATCGCCGGTCCCCGGACCAACACCGGATTGCTCGCGGCGCTCGTGCGTGCGCCGGAATTTCGCGCCGGCAAGGCCGATACCGACTTCGTCGAGCGCAATCTCGACTGGCTTCAACCCGAGGCCGGCGAGATCGACCGTGCGGCGGCTGCGCTCGGCGTCGCCCACCTGCTCGCCGCGCAGACGGCGGAACCGCCCGATCCGGACAGCGAGGTGGGATCGCCATGGGATACGTGCGACGGATTCCAACTCGTCGGCACGCGGCTCGACACCGTGCGGGTGCTGGTCGACGGCCGGCTCACGACCGCGCAGGTTCGTTACGGGGAGCGCGGTCCGCTCGTCGAGGTCGACGGCGTTCCGGCTGCCGCCGACGCACGCGTGGTCGCGGACGCCGGGACGGTTCATGTGCTGCGGCAGGGCCGGCAGACTGTGGTTCGCCTCGCCGACGCGGAAGCCGATGCGGTCGAACTCGCGGGCGGCGGCGTGATCGTTGCGCCGATGCACGGCAAGCTGATCTCCGTTCTGGTGGCGAAGGGCGATCATGTGCGCAAGGGCGAGCGTCTCGCGGTGATCGAGGCCATGAAGATGGAGCATGCCCTGCTTGCACCGTTCGACGGCGTCGTCGCCGAGATCACGGTTGCGGCCGGCGCCCAGATCGCCGAAAAGGCCAGGATCATGGTCGTCGAGCCGGCCGGCAGTAGCCGGTCGTGAGCCTACGCCGCGGACCCCTGCCATGCCGCTTCACCTCATCAAGCTCTGCGTCGGCTGCGATTCGATCGAGGATCTGCAGAGCTGGATCAAGCAGAGGCTGAAGGAGAAGAAGAAGCGCGGCGGAAAAGCCGAGCACATTCACACGACCCGCATGGTCCCGAAGCGCACCGAGGAACTCCTCGACGGCGGCTCGCTCTATTGGGTGATCCGCGGCGCCATCATGTGCCGGGAAAAGCTGGTCGATATCCGCCCCTTCGTCGATCGCGACGGCATCAGCCGCTGTCGGCTGGTGCTCGACGGCAAGGTGGTGCCGGTCGCGCCGCGTCCGTTCCGCGCCTTCCAGGGCTGGCGCTATCTGCCGGCGGCGGATGCCCCGCGCGACCTCGACCGCGCCGCGCCGGGGGCCAAGGACATGCCCGAGGCCCTGCGGCGCGAGCTGCGCGATCTGGGGCTGCTCTGAAGGCCGTCTTCGGGCCGTGGGCGTGCTAAGCTTCCGGGCGGTGCGCGAGCCGCGCCGTTCTCCGCTTCTTTTCATGACGGACAGCAGATGATCATCGGACGCCAGGAAGACGTGACCGCCGCGGTGCTGAGCGAATACGAACGCACACCGAACCCCCGTTTGCGCGAGCTGATCTCGGCGCTCGTGCGCCATCTGCACGACTTCGCCCGCGAGGTGAAGTTGACCGAGGAGGAATTCCAGGCGGCGATGGCCTATCTCGTCGCCCTCGGACAGCGCACCACCGAGACCCACAACGAAGCGGTTCTGATGGCCGGCTCGCTCGGCTTCTCGACGCTCGTCTGCCTGCTCAACAACGGCAACCGCGGGCAGACCGAGACGCAGGCCAATCTGCTCGGGCCGTTCTGGCGCATGCACTCGCCGCAGACCGAGAGCGGGGGCTCGATCGTGCGCTCGCCGACGCCCGGTCCGGCGTTGTTCGTCAATGCCTGGGTGCGCGACGCGCAAGGCCGCCCGATCGCCGGCGCCGAGGTCGATATCTGGCACTCATCGCCCGAGGGGTTCTACGAAAACCAGGATCCGGTCCAGGCCGACATGAACCTGCGCGGCAAGTTCACGACTGATGCGGACGGCCATTTCAGCTTCCGCTCGGTCAAGCCGGCCGGCTACCCGATCCCGGTCGATGGTCCCGTCGGCGAGCTGCTGCGGGCGGCGGGGCGGCATAACATGCGGCCCGCGCATCTGCATTTCCTTGTTTACAAGGAAGGGTTCAAGACCTTGATCTCGCAGATCTACGTTCCGGACGACCCGCATCTCGACTCCGACGTGCAGTTCGGCGTGACGCAGGCGCTGGTGGGAGACTATGTCCGGCACGACACCGGGACGCCCCCCGCACCGGACGTGACGGCGCCCTGGTACACGCTCGATCAGTCCTTTTGCATGGAGCCGGGGCCCTCGCGGCTGCCGAAACCGCCGATCAGCGGAAAGGCGAAGGGCGAGCGGCCGAAAATCCCGCTTCTGGCGCGGTGATTGCGCCACGCGTTTATACGCCGGATGTCGGGCGCAATAGCGCCAGCGGATTGTGCCGCTTCTTCGAACGTTGCGAAGCATAACGGCGGGTTACGCCTTTGGCTAACCCGCCCTACGTGTTCGATCGTTGCCGGCGGGCGACGCCGCTTACACCGCCACGTTGTCGATCAGCCGTGTCTTGCCGAGCCGCGCCGCCACGAGCAGCCGAAGCGGGCCGGCTTCGTGTGCGCCGACCGGCTGCAATGTTTCGGCGTTGCGAGCCTCGAGATAATCGACCGCGAACCCCGCTTGCGCGAGCGCCTGGCGGCCATTCGCCAGGACCTTGTCGATCGGCTCGCCAGCGCCGATCGCCTCGGCGGATTGCCGCAGGACGCGAAACAGCATCGGCGCCGTCGCGCGCTCCTGCGGCGAGAGATAGACGTTGCGCGAGGACCGTGCGAGCCCGTCGGGCTCGCGCGCGATCGGAGCGCCGATGATCTTCACCGGCAGGTCGAGGTCCTGCGCCATGCGCCGGATGACGAGAAGCTGCGGGTAGTCTTTTTCGCCGAAGACGGCGAGGTCCGGCTGGCA
>CAYVBN010000328.1:0-3779 GCA_964449645.1 uncultured Hyphomicrobiales bacterium | reverse complement strand
GGCGTGTTGTTGATGACGACCACGCACTCGAAGTTGGGGTAATCGAGCCGCGCCACGCTGTCGAGCGTCGCCTTGAGCATCTCCGGCGATTCCATGTGGGCGGGGACGTGGATCGACACCTTCGGGAGGAAATTCGCGCTCGCCTGCGCTCCGGTGCTCAGGAGCCGGTACGGCTTCCGTCCGAAAGCGATCTCGGCGATTTCGTCGATGCGCGAGAGCGCGATCAGCACCAGAGGAACCAGCAGGGTCACGCCCATTCCGAGCGCGAGCGCGGAGCCGAAGACGAAGTAGTGCCCGCTCCAATAGGCGAACACGGTCGCCGCCCAGGCGCCCACCGCGTGCGCGGCGCCGGCGAGCGTCACCGCCTGCCAGAACGTGGCGGCGCTCATCGCCAGGATCGGCAAGGAGAGCAGGCATCCGACCAGCACCGCGATCAGCGCGATCTTCCAGTGATCGGGATCGTCGATCGGTCCGGTGAACGCGAACTTCGGCTGCCGCGCGGCGTCGAATAGGCCCCAGTAGGAGCCGACGCTTCCTTCGAACGTCTTCCAGGGCTGATCGAAGGCTTCGATTACGTTGTAGTCGATCCCGAGCGCGTCGGCGCGCGCGATGAAATCGCGGATGATGACGGCCTGCTCGATACGGCCCGGCTCCGCCGCCTGGCGGTTATATCCCGCGCTCGGCCAGCCAAACTCGGCGATGACGATGCGCTTGCCCGGATAGGCGCGGCGCAGCTTGTTGTACTTCTCGATCGCCTGGTCGACGGCCTCCGCGGGGGGAACGCCTTCCCAGTAGGGCAGGACGTGCGCGGCGATGAAGTCGACGGCCGTGGCGAGCTCGGGATGCTCCAGCCAGACGTTCCAGATTTCACCGGTGGTCACCGGCACGGAGCCGCCGACTTCGCGCTTCACGTGCTGGATGGTCTTGATCAGATTCTCGATCTTCTGGTCGGCGCGATAGATCGTCTCGTTGCCGACCACGATCGCGTTGACGTTGTGGTAGCGCTTGGCGAGATCGACGGCGGCGCGCAGCTCGCGCTGATTGCGGTCCTCGTGCTTGTCGATCCAGGCGCCCACCGAGACCTTCAGGCCGAACTCCGCCGCGATCGGCGGCACGAGCTCGACCCCTCCGGTGGACGAATAGGTGCGGATCGCCTGGGTGTACGGGGCGATCGTCTTCAGGTCCGCTCGGATCTGCTCGGCCGTCGGCCGGTTGCCGCCCCCGTCCGGATGGGCGGAGCCTTCAAACGGCGCATAGGATACGCTCGCGAGCGGTTCTTCGATATTCGGAGCGGTGCCCTGGGCGCGCGTGAAGGCCCATAGCCCGGCATGCACGCACGCAACGAGCGCGACGACGGCAGCGACGGAGCGCATTGACTCTTACCGTGTGGGGCAGAGAAGCGTGGACCCGAGCCTGTCCCCTAGGCTCGACCAAGGCAGCCGCTGCTTCCAGCGTACCTTAGCGGGAGGCAGCATGTGAAATACCGGCACGACATGGCGTTTTGAGGGCAAAACACACCAACTATCTGCTCATGAAACGTCTTGCCGCCCCGGCAGTTTACGCCCGGTAAACGCTCTTACTTGGCGTTTGTTCCATTCTGTCCTGCCTGGGCGGTCGGCGCCGGCGGAGGAGCAGATGCGGCCGCCGAGGGTTGCAGCGCCGGATTGATCCAGCAGGAGTGCACCCGGGCGTTCAGAGTTTCGGGGGTCTTGGGATCGATGTTGCCCTGACGGACCACGCACCGGAAGGTGGCTTGGATATGGTTCCCCGGGCAGCCGAACCGGTCGTACAGGTCGAGGTGGCGGAAGGCGGTATCGAGGTCGTCGCGCCACAGAAGCGTCACCACGCGCCGGCCGAGCCACACGCATTCGGGGTTCGCCGCCGGACCGGTCAGCACCCGCGCGGCCTCGGCGATCTCGTCGATGGGGCGGGAGGTGTCGGGCTTGCCCTTGTTCGCCTCTCCGGACTGTCCGGCTTTCTGGTCGGCCGGCTTGTTGTCGCCTGACGGGGCCTGGGCGAAAGCAGTGGCCCCCCAAGTCATGGTCGCTGCGCAGAACAGGACGGCGAGGGTACGCAAGACAGGACGGGCCATTGGTTTTTTTTGACCGTTGTTGTCGACCGTCCGGGATGGTTGCATCACCCGATTAGGCCGGCAATGGAGCATTTCAATCATTCGGATTCCTTTGTTGCTCATGGCGGAAGTCAGGTGCTTTGTCCAGCATTCCTCGCGGGCTTCCTTAAGGCGCGAAACGAGACTTAAGGACGCGGTCGGCGGCCGGTTTTTCGACACGCCGATCTGGTCTGCCGGCGTGCGGTCCGCAAAGCCGGATACCGGTTTTGCGGAAGACCGCGCTCTCATTTCATGAACTGGCGCATGATCTTTTGGCGAACCGCTCACATTTTGCTGGATCATGCGCGGAGGGACGGAATCTGTACGGACATTCACAATCGCTGTGCCTGAAACTGCTGTCGAGGGAGGCTGGGTTGAGAGGCCTCGTGGCTGCGGGTTGGCGCTTGGCTTGGCGCTTGGCTTGGCGCCGCATGCGGGATAAGCGGACGGACTTTCATTCCTCTGTGGGCGCCCCATGAAGGTCCTGGCTGGTCTGGTCGTCGCATCGGTTCTCGCAATTGCGGCGGCTTGGTGGTGGCTCGGCAAGCCGGTGGATATGCCGGCTTCGCCGCTGGCCGCAGGGGAGCGCCTTTATTGCGTTTCGTATGCACCGTTCCGTGACAACCAGAACCCGCTCGATCCGAGTACGCATGTGAGCGCCGAGCAGATCGACGAGGACCTCTCGCGGCTCGCCAAGGTGACGGATTGCGTGCGCACCTATTCGATCGACAACGGCCTCGATCAGATCCCGGCGATCGCCAGGCGGCACGGACTCAAGGTGCTTCAGGGTCTCTGGCTGAGCAGCCATGCAGAAAAGAACGAGCTCCAGATCGCGACCACGGTCCGCCTCGCCAAAGCCTACCCGGACGTCATTCGGGCGGTGGTCGTCGGCAACGAGGTGCTGCTGCGCGGCGAACTCTCGGCCGTCGACCTCGGCAACATCATGCGGCGCGTGAAGGCCGAAGTGCCGGTCCCGATCACCTACGCGGACGTCTGGGAGTTCTGGCTGCGCAACCGCGATCTCGCGACCATCGCCGATTTCATCACCATCCACATCCTCCCTTACTGGGAGGACTTCCCCATTCCGGCGCGCACCGCCGCCGCGCACGTCGACGCGATCTACCGCAAGGTCGCGGCGGCCTTTCCGGGCCGGGAAATCCTGATCGGCGAGGTCGGCTGGCCGAGCGCCGGCCGCATGCGCGAGGGCGCCCTGCCGTCGCCGTCGAATCAGGCGCGGGTGATGCACGAGGTGCTGGCGCAGGCGAAACGCGAGAACCGCCACGTCAACCTGATCGAGGCATTCGACCAGCCGTGGAAGCGCCGGCTCGAGGGTACGGTCGGCGGTCATTGGGGACTTTTGTTCGCCGACAGCCGCGCGCCGAAATTCACCTGGGGACAGCCGGTGTCCGACCATCCGGCCTGGGCCTGGCAGGCGCTCGCCGGCATGGTGCTGACGTTCGGCGTGTTCGCCGTGGCCTGGGGAAGCGCAAACGGGCGGGGCCTTGCCAAGGTCGCCCCGCCGCTCTGGGCGGGCGTCGTCGCCAATGCGGTCGTGCCCGGCATTCTGGTCGGCTGGGCGTTCGAAAACGTGCCGATCGAGAGTCTCGGTCCGGGGGGCTGGCTGAAATCGCTCGCGATGGCCGGATTGGCGATCGCGGCACCGCTGCTC
>CAYVBN010000327.1:0-3947 GCA_964449645.1 uncultured Hyphomicrobiales bacterium | reverse complement strand
GGCGCGCGTGTCCTGCAGGCTTCGACGAGCGAAGTCTACGGCGATCCGGAAATCCATCCGCAGCCCGAGAGCTACGTCGGACACGTCAACCCGATCGGGCCGCGTGCGTGCTACGACGAAGGCAAGCGCTGCGCGGAGACCCTGTTCTTCGACTACCACCGGCTGCACGGCGTTTCGATCAAGGTCGCGCGGATCTTCAACACGTATGGTCCGCGCATGCTGGAGAACGACGGCAGGGTCATATCGAACTTCATCGTGCAGGCCCTCAAGGGCGAGCCGATCACGCTCTACGGGGACGGCTCTCAGACACGTTCGTTCTGTTTCGTCGACGACCTGTTGAACGGGATCGAGCTGTTGATGGAAAGCCCCGAGCAGGTGACCGGGCCGTGCAATCTTGGCAACCCGCACGAGATCCCGATCAGGGACATCGCCCGCCTCGTCCTGGAGCAGACGGGATCGCGTTCCCGGATCGAGCATCGACCGCTCCCGCAAGACGATCCGAAGCGCCGCAAGCCAGTGATCACGCGGGCGGCCACGTTACTGGACTGGAAGCCGCGCGTCGCCCTGGAAGAGGGCCTGCGGGCGACGATCGACTACTTCTCGCTCCGAATGATCACCGGCGATATCGCGTCCTGCGCCGCGCCCGCGACGTTCCGGTTGCCGCGCGCGGGCCGCGCGTCGCGCCGCGGCGCCGCCCAGGCCGGTCGCGACCTCGTCCACTGATCGCATCCCCCGTCGGCAGGCGCTCCCGCGAGTCGTCGGAGCGCCTCGTGTGCGCGGAACCGACCGGCTCCTCCCCCGTTGGAGTCCATCCGGATGGGCACCCCGCGCGACAGAAACAACGTCGCCGCGCGCCCACAGGCTGCCTGTCCGCCGGGGCCGTTCACGATGGCAGCACGTTCGTCCTCGCGGAAGGTCGTCTACGCGGCGCTCGTCGGCAATCTGCTCGTCGCAATCACTAAGTTCGGCGCGGCGGCTTGGACAGGCAGTTCGGCGATGTTGAGCGAGGGAATTCACTCGGTCGTCGACACGTCCAACGAAGTCCTGCTGCTCTATGGTTTTCACCGCGCATCCCGTCCGCCGGACCGCGGCCATCCACTCGGCTACGGGCGCGAGCTCTATTTCTGGAGCTTCATCGTCGCCGTCCTCATCTTCACGCTCGGTGCCGGCTTCTCGATGTACGAGGGAATCCTCCACGTCCTGCACGCGTCACCGATCCAGGACCCGTGGGTGAGCTATCTGGTGCTCGGCTTGTCGTTCGCGTTCGAGTTCGGATCCTGGTGGGTGGCGGCAACCGAATTCCGCGCGCGCAAAGGCCCGCTCGGCTACTTCGAGGCCATCCGCCGAAGCAAGGACCCGCCCGGCTTCCTCGTGCTGGCGGAAGATACGGCGGCGCTCATCGGGCTGCTCATCGCCTTCGCGGGCACGGCGGCCTCACAGTGGTTCGAGCTGCCGTTCCTCGACGGCGTCGCCTCGATCGGCATCGGCGTCCTGCTCGCCGCCACGGCGGTCGTGCTGGCGCGTGAGATCAAGGATCTGCTGATCGGCGAGCCGGCTCATTCGCGGATCACCGAGTCCATTCTCGCGCTCGCGCGGAGCGAGCCCGGGGTGGAGCGCGCCAGCGGTCTCGTCACCGTCCACTTGGCGCCTCATCAGGTGGTCGCCGCCCTCGACGTCGAGTTCGACGACCGCCTCACCGCGCCGGAGATCGAGTCCGTGGTCCTCAGGCTCGAGCAGCACATCAAAGACGTCCACCCGGAAGTCATCGCCCTTTTCATCAAGCCGAAGACGGTGTCGCGACCGGGCGAAGACCGTTCCTGACGCCATGAACGCCGTCTGGAAACAGACCGACAGGCGTGGCACTCAGGTTTGCATCGAGACGACGCGGCCGACGAGCTGCTGGCGCCGGGCCGGAGACCGGCAATCCTTCAAGGCGGCGGCGAAGCGCTCGAGCACGCCCTTCTCGAACGCCGCGACGATCGTCTCGTGGACGTAGCTGCGGCGGCAGATCGCCGGCGTGTTGGCGAGATTGTCGGCCGCGATCCGCACCGCTTCGAGCACCTGGCTGCGGCGCCGTCGCGCGCTCCCGGCCGGCTCGATCCGCGCCAGGAGATCGAGAACCATGGCGGACGCGCACAGCGTGCGCAGGTCCTTGAGCGAGATCCGCACGCCGGCGATGGATCGCAGGAATCCGTTCACGTCGCGCGCGCGCACGTGGTGTATCGTGCCGTCGTCGTCGCGATACTGGAACAGCCGGCGCCCGGACAGGTGCGACAGCTTGGCGATCGCCGCACCCAGACGAGGCGCGCGCACGTCCTTGCGAACCGTCTTGCCGCCCTTGGCGCGAAACGACAGCGCGACCGTGTCGCCGGAAACGGAGACGTTCGACTTGAGCAGGGTCGCGGCCCCGCGCGTGCCGTGCAGGCGCGCATAGCTTTCACTGCCGGCGCGGATGGCCGTTGCGGCGACAAGCTCGACGACCGCGGCGAAGGCGAATTCGCGGGTCGGTTCGGCGCTGGCGAGATGCTGCGCCACGCTCCGGCGCACGCGCGGGAGCACCGCCGCAAGGCGTTCGAGTCGGCGCGCCTTGCGCAGCTCGCGCACCTTCTCCCAATCCGGGTGATAGCGATATTGCAGCCGCCCCGCGGCATCGCGGCCGACCGCCTGGATGTGAGCGGAGGGATCCTCGGCGAAGAAGACGTCCTCGTAGGCCGGCGGCACCGCAAGCGATGCGAGCCGGCGGAGTGTCTGCGGGTCGCGAACCGGCGTCCCGTCGCTCGCCAGATAGAGAAAGCCGCGGCCGCAGCGCCGGCGCCGGATCGTCAGCCTGTCGGTCGTGACGCGGTGCAGGCCGAGCCGGCGCATGAGAGATTGCGTGCCGGACGCCCGTCGGCGCCCGGCGCGCGGCTGTTCAGGGTCGCGTTCCGTTCCGACCTGACCCGAGGCTTCCGTCACGCGGGAATGTCCTTTCGCCTTGCGTAACAGGGCAATGCGTGCCGCAAGGCAAAGTTCCCGACCGTTCCGGCCGCACGGCGCTGGCGCGCGTCGGATCTCGCTTCATGCCTCGGGTCCGGCGTATTTGCCCGCCGTCGCCGGAAACATGGATTTCACGATCTTGAGGCGCGAGATGTCGACTGTGGCGTCCATGTGCAGGAAGATGGCAGCGTCGCGGAAGAGCTTTTCGATGCCGAAATCGAGCATCATGCCGTTGCCGCCGTGGAGCTCGACCGCGTGCTGCGCGACTTTCATGATCTCCTCGGATGCAAAGACCTTCACCATGTTGCAGAGCGTGTCGGCATCGGGGGCGTTCTCGTCGACGGCGCGCGAGGCGCGAGCGAGCAGCGCGCGCACCGCTTCGATCCGCGTCGCCATGTCGGCAAGCCGCAGCGCCACGGCCTGATGCTTGATCAGGATACGTCCGCCCTGGACGTAGTTCTGCACGTAGTCCGACGTGCATTCGAACGCGCGCGCACCGACCCCGAGATTCTTAGCCGCCTGGATGATCTTGCCCGGCCTGAAATAGACCCCGGCTTGGCCGAGCGCGTCGCCCTCGACCAGGAGATGGTCTTCCGGAACACGGCAATCCTCGAACACAAGCTCGCCGTTGTTCATGAAGCGGCAGCCGAGCGTCTCGTTGCAGCGGGCGATCGTGAGCCCCGGCGTGTCGCGCGGGACCAGGAAGCTCGACGTGCCCTGCAGCATGCCGACCTTCGGATTCGTATTGGCGTAAACGACGAAGAGACTCGCGTCGTAGCCGTTGCTGATGAACTGCTTGCGGCCGTTGATCACCCAGTGGTCGCCGGATTTGACAGCGCGCGTCTGCATGGCGGCCTCCGGGACATTATAGGGCAGCCAGCGGTCGGAGGCGCCGCGCGGCTCGGTCAGGCAATGCGCGAGCAGGAATTGCGGGTCCTCGACAAGACGCTTGAACCATTTCTCCTGCAAAT